>CBFGOP010000014.1:0-36480 GCA_965650415.1 uncultured Prosthecobacter sp.
ACGGCGGCTACGCCATCTGCGGCGCTGTCGGCAATGGCGACATGTTCGTCATGCGCGACCCGCGCGGTATCCGTCCCTGCCACATGCTCATCACCGATGAAGTCATCGCCTTCGCCTCGGAACGTGTGCCGCTCATGACCGTTTTCGAAGCTGAAGCCGATCAGGTCAAAGCTCTCGATCCCGGTTCCGTAATCACCATCAAAGCCGACGGTTCCATCTCGGATGTCCAGTTCCACACCCCGCAGAAATACACTCCCTGCTCCTTCGAGAAAATCTACTTCTCCCGTGGAAACGATCCGCAAATCTACCGCGAGCGCAAGGCCATGGGCTCGGCATTGGTCGATCAAGTCGTCAATTCGATCAACGGCAGTTTCGACAGAACCGTTTTCTCATTCATCCCGAACACAGCGGAAACCGCCTATCACGGTATGATGGACGGTCTGCGACTGTATCGCCGCCAACAGGTGCGCATGCAGATCCTCGAATCTGTCGAACAAGGAACACTCACTCCGGAAAAAGTGGATGAATTGATTCTCCGCAACTGGCCACGTGGAGAAAAAATCGCCCACAAGGACATCAAGATGCGGACCTTCATCACTCAGGAAAAAGGACGCGACCAATTGGTTTCCCACGTTTATGACATCACCTACGGCGCTGTGAAACCCGGCGACAATCTGGTGGTCATCGACGACTCCATCGTGCGAGGGACGACCCTCAAGAAATCCATCCTGAAAATCCTCGCCCGCACCAATCCTTCAAAAATTGTCATCTGCTCGACCGCCCCGCAAATCCGTTACCCGGACTGCTACGGTATCGACATGTCGGAACTCGGCAAATTCATCGCCTTCAACGCTGCCGTCGCGCTACACCGCCGCGCAGGCAGACAACACCTGCTCGATCGTATTTACGACGAATGCAAAGAGGAGCTGAAAAAACCGGAAGCCGAACGCAGGAATCGCGTTCAAGGCGTTTACGAAGCTTTCACCGCCGATGAAATTTCAGAGGAAATCAGTCGCATGGTTTACCCCGAGGACATCGACTGGCATGGCAAAGTCGAAGTCATTTACCAAACCATCGAAAACCTGCGCGCTTCGATCAAAGGTCCCTGCGGCGATTGGTATTTCACAGGCGACTACCCCACTCCCGGCGGCTACGCCATGGTCAATCAAGCCTACATCCGTTGGCACGAGGGCGTCGGCGGCAGAAGCTACGACTTACTCTGAGCGGTTTTACTCGATCTCTTTCTTCGCAGCCTGCCGCTCGCGCATCTCCCGGATATACTCGATATATTCTTTTTCTGCTGCAGACGTCAGAGCTTCTCCTTTCACGAGCGAAGTATCCTGACCAGATTGATTCTCGGCCGGAGCTTGATTTCTATATTTCTTCCAAGGCCCATACGGCACATGGCTTTCCTCGACAAATCGCCAGTGAACTTTGGTACCCGATTGGATTCCGAGATAATCCCTAACCGAAGGGGAAATATCGATTCCGGCAGCCCCGTTCTGCGTCGCCTTTGGCTTCTTGTTCCCGAACACATACTGCCAGTCATCCGTCACCCAGGGTCCACAATCCTCCCACTGTGCGTAACAACTCCGGCCATTCACAAAAATCTGAATCCAACGTCCCTTCAAAACGGTCTTTCCGGGCAATGGTGAAACTTTGGAAAACCACGGAACCACTTTTGATGCCTCGGGCTTATGAGCGTTCCACCTCAACACATCATTGTAGGGAAGAGCGATATAAAACGGATTCAACTGAGGCACAAAAGCCTTGGGGCGAAATTCCCCGGTAGTGTGATTCGCAATCCGCTGCTTCGGATCGGGATTGTCATATCCGCCGAAATTCTGCATCCAGTTCACATCCCAGGAGGATTTGCAATTCGGCGTAGGGTTATTTTGGGTCGGTTGCTCACCGCACCAAAAAATCGTCGCTGTCACATAAGTCTTCCAAGGGTATTTCACCGGAGGCGAGGGCTGGCTGTATCGCATCTGGGTTGCCGACCGATTTCCCGTCGCAATCACCACTCTCGGCTCACCCACTCCGCCTTGCTTTGTCTGCTGGGAATATCCAGTTTCAGACAACATCAGACAGAGCGACATATAGACGCTGATTATTCGAATGAATGCCATTTGGCTTGATGAGGAGGTTTTGACCCCTGTTTTCTACCTTGCTAATCCACTCAAATCAACCCCAACATCCGCGCGAATTTCATGCTCCGCCTAACGTCATTTTTTCTCCTACTCACCGCAACTCTGGCTTTTGCTGAGGATTTCAAAAAGTGGTCAAATGTAGATAAAACCAAGACTTTTGAGGGGAAATTTCTCAGTTTGGAGAACCATATCGTGACGATCGAGCTGAAAGACGCCACTCAAGTCACTCTCACTGTCGATAAACTCCACAAAGAAGATCAGGATTGGATTCATCACCATCTCCATGGTTTTTATCCGGACGAAAAATTGCCGGATTCCTTTCCGAACTCCGTTTTCGACACACTCGTATTCGGAGACGACCGCAATCTGGTCACCAAAAAGCTTTTTCAGAGCAAAATGCTCGAGACCAAAGTCGCAAGAACCCATGTCGGTCGTACTGGCCTGAATGGAATTTTTTACACCAAGGAGAAAATTTCCGGATTCACTTACTACGTGACCTTCAACTGGGACGATGCCGGCAAGCTCATCGAGATCACCCTTCAGTCCGAAACCAAAAGCGCTCAGGAATACAGTACGATTTTAAAAACCGGCTGGCAGGAAACGTCCGATCTATTGATTACCATCCACGGCGAGCCCGAGGCATCCGGCGACATACCGAAAATGACCGATCTCCCCGATGATCAAATGATCCCGAGTCATATCTGGAAACTGGAGCAAGGAGGCAAACTTCTGCTAGGGACTTCCAAAATGGAAGGTGGATACCAAGTGGTGATCCGATTTTCAAAATGATCTGTCTCAAGGCTTGTTTCTGGCTCTCACTGCCTGATCGACCAGTTCGAGGAAATCATAACGATCCGGAACCAAACTGTCCGCAGCAACCTGACGCGCAAGACCGAGAACGAGAGCATCATCGATCATCTCAGAACGCTCCTCTCTCAACCACAGACCGAAACAACAGATCAAGGAAGCGAATCGCCCATCTTTTGAAGCCTCTGTTTCCTCGTTGCGAATCAAGGTCATTTCCGAGGCGGCGGCTTCATCAACAATCCAGGCCAGTTTGCCCAAATTCTGATTTTTGGATTCAACCCACATCGCCAAAAACACCTCGGAACCCGCAGCCATATTCTGAGGCATCGCCCTGCGAACCCGATGGTTCTCCTCAAGTTCATAACCCATCAGACGACTTGAGACCACCGAGGCTTCATCAATCCGGTATTCCAACGAAATCCTCGCATCACGATTTTTGGCTCCACGGATTTTGATAAAAACCAAACTTCCGGAAGGACTCCACGGGCAAGGAATGACTTCAACGCCGAGTGAACAACCATTCGACTCTGTCACCGTAGCATTCGCATCTAACGGAAAAGCGTTCAACAACTCTTCGATCCGCACCTCTTCTTTGCTGGGCAACCCGCGGCTCTCACGAATGGAACGGGTGATTTGAGGCAAGCTTTTGTTTCCAGCAACCAACGGAAGTCCGATTGCTTTTCCTGTGTTGCCAGATTGTTCCACCGCTACAAATTGCTCCGAAACCGAGGGATTGGTTCCCGTCGCCGCACGACCGTTTGCATTTCCCGCATCAGGACCGGGAAAAAGCGTCACGATAACCAGGGAAGCCACCACAACCGCCGCTGCTGCCAATGGCCAGCTCCAGAGATTGAAGCCTGCCTTGGGATGAGAGCTCAGGGGCTCGATCTTCCCTCTGCCACAGGCTTCTCCGGCGGCGCGCATGATCGCAGCACGCTGTCTGGGAAGCAGTTTTTCATCTTCAGTTCCCAGAGATTTACACAAAATAGCCTGACCGCGCTCAATCTCATCCAACACCAACTGCAGTGCCGGATCGGCCGCGATCGCATGTTCCATCAGCTTCGCTTCCTTGGGTGTGAGTTCGCCCAAAACGTAGGCCGTCAGCCTCGGATCATCTTTTTCGATTTTCATGTGGTTTCTCCTTTCTCCGATATCCAACCTCTCAAGCGCTTCAATCCGGCGTGAATCAGGAAACCGATGTTTCCCGTGGTCAAACCGGTCACACGATGAATCTCATCGTAACTCATCCCTTGTTGAAATTTTAACAAAATGACCTCCTTCTGGTTGTCTGAAAGACGATCCATGTAGCGCATGATGTCCACATACCCATCGTCGTGCTGCGCCTGTTCGTCGGGCGAGGCTTTCGAGCCGGCAAGTTTCTGCCAACCCGCCTCATCCATCGGTTCGATCCGTTTGTCCTTCCGAAGCACATCGAGACATCGGTTCCGGCAAACCGTGAACAACCAGCTCTTGAGATTTCCACGAACCTTTTCCGGATCCTGTTTGCACAGACGGATGAAGGTGTCCTGCACCACATCGCGCGCGCGATCCAAATCGTATAAGTAGGTTCTGGCATATCCGATCAGGGAAGATTCGTATTCCAAAACCGCTTGTTCGATGAATGATTCGTATTCCTGCGGATCCATATTCATCGGACTTCCGGTTTCAAAACTCTCTGGATCAACGATTTCCAGTTGGGCTTTCTTGGGTTTTCTTTTCACGAAAATCGATTACCGGATGAAATAGCTGAGATGCTCCAGCTCCAGGGCAAGATCCACGTTGTTGACGGTGACGTCCGCCGGAACTTCCAGCATGATGGGAGAGAAATTCAAAATTCCCTGGATCCCACAGCTGACAAGGCGATTCACCACCTCCTGCGCATAACCGATCGGGACGCATAAAATCGCCAGTTTCACCTGATTTGTTGAGATAAAATTCTCGATTTCGGAAATGCCGTGCACCGGAATTTTCAATTCCCGCGCCCTGGCTTCTTCGGGTTTGGCATCGAATGCCGCGACCACTTCAAAACCCTCTTTCTGGAATCCCTGATATCTCAACAAAGCGGAACCCAGGTTACCTGCTCCCACCAGAATCACCGGCTGCAATTGTTGCCGCCCCAGCGCTTCACGAATGGTCGTCACCAAACTTTCCACCGGATATCCCAGACCTCTCGTTCCGATTTGCCCGAGATATCCCAAATCCCGCCGCAGCTGAGCCGGCTTAACACCGGCCACTTTCGCCAAGGTCGTGGAACTCACGGTTCCCTGTCCGCTGTCGGCCAATTTCTGCAAACAACGCAGATAGATCGAGAGTCGATAAATCGCCTTCTTCGGCAAATCGATCTTCTCGTTTTTATCGGCTTGGGTATCCACAATGGGAAAGATCAGAGGGTTTCGGGTTTTTGCAACAGGGCGGCGACGCGGTTGAGCAGCAATCCGGCTCCGCCTCCATCCACCACCCGATGGTCGAAGGTCAGCAACAACTCTGCTTCGGTCGCAGGCAAAAAGGTTTCCACCTGCTCGCTCCACACCGGTTTTTTGCGTCCGGCACCGATACCTAAAATCAAGGTCTCGTTAGGCAGAGGAATCGGAGTTCCCGTGGTGAGTCCGAACGTTCCGAAGTTCGTAACGGTCGCGATCCCGCCTTTCGAATCCGCTTCGGTCAAGCGACGTCGGCGCGCGCGATCCACCAGATCGTCATATTCATCCACCAGCTCTGTCAGGGATTTCTGATCCACCTTCCGCATCGCCGGAACCACCACTCCGTCTTCCACCTGAACCGCTACACCGATATCAAAGGAACGCGGATGAACCACTTTTTCCCCGATCAGATAGCCTGCGGTCATTGGCTGCTCCTTGAGAGCGATCGCAAACGCTCTCAGCAAATAGAGGGTCAAACCCGGTTTGCGTGCCTGTTCACGACGATGATTCAACAAACGATCTAACAAAACTGGAAGCCCCACGGTCGCCAGTGGACGCGTCCAACTGCGGCGCATCGCATCGGCGACCGCCAAACGCATCGGCGATGCCGGCGCGCTCGGCCAATCCTCGAGGTAATCCAAAAATCTTTCCAAATCCTCAACCGTGACACGGCCACCCGCTCCGGTTCCCACGATCGCGGAAATGTCCGCTTCACGCAGTCCCATGTCATTCATCCGCGCGCGCATTCTCGGAGAAATGTAATGCGCACCCATCACTCCGGTAGGAACTGGCAATCCCCTGACGCTCGGAATGATGCTGGGATTTTCCTCATAAGAATCCCCGTCCAACGCGAAATGTAGGTTTTCCTCACCCGCTTTTTTCTCCTGTGGTTGGTCCTGTTTTTTCGACTCCAGAGCCTCCAACGTATCGACTCCGGTTCGCGTCACTTCCTCCTCCGTCACTTCCAACAAACCCAACAGGGAACCCACGGAATAGGAAACTCCCTCCACTGCCCGGATTTCTGAAACCACTCCGTTGCACAGGGTTGTCACGCCCATGGTTGCCTTGTTGGTTTCCACCTCGATGATCTCCTGATCGGTCTTCACCTCGTCTCCGACTTTGACATCAAGCCGGATCACCGTTGCCTCGGCGATCGACTCCCCGAGCTGTGGCATAAGAATAGGAACGACTGGCATAAAATTATTAGAAGGATAAAAGTTTTCTCAACGCCTCACAAATCGACTCGGGAGTGGGTCGATGCGCGGCCCAAAGTTTGGGGTGATACGGAACGGGAGTGTCGCGGGAATTCAATCGCTGCGGCGGTGCATCTAACAAATGAAAACCTTCTTCGGTCACGCGCGAGACGACCTCCGCCGTCACGCCACCCCAGGGAAACGCTTCCCCGACAGCCAACAAGCGTCCTGTTCTCGCCACCGATGCCAGCACGGTATCGATGTCCAAAGGTTTCACAGAACGCAGGTCCACGACTTCGATTTCCCAACCATCCTGCTGAAGGCGATCAGCCGCACGCACCGCCTCATGCACCATCGCACTGTAGGTAACAACGGTCGCGTGTTTTCCGGGACGGGCAATTCGCGCCACACCGATCGGCAGGTGCTCACCCTTGATCGATTTCGCTTTCAACCAGCGATACAAAAACTTGTGCTCACAATAAATCACCGGATCGTTCAGTTTCACCGAATCCACCAACATGTGATAGGCATCGGAAACCGTTGCGGGAGTCACCACCACCAAGCCGGGATACTGGGCGTAAATCCCCTCCATGCTCTGACTATGAAACGGTCCCGAACCGGGAGTGCCGCCGGAGGGAAGCCGGACCGTAATCGGGATCGGCATGCCGGTTCGGTAAAAGTGCGTCGCCGCCTGATTGACGATCTGGTTGAAGGCGATCGACGAGAAATCCGCAAACTGCATCTCGATGATCGGTCGCATGCCCTCGATCGCGGCTCCCACCGCCATCCCAATCATGGCATCCTCGGAGATCGGACTGTCGAAAACCCGGTTTGGGTAAGCTTCTGCCAAGCCCTTGGTGGCTTTGAACGCACCTCCGAAACTCGCAATGTCCTGACCATACAGGAACACTCGATCATCCTCACGGAGCAAATCCTCCTGAGCCTCACGGATCGCATCAATATAAGTCACACTCACGATGGAAAATAGGGAAAGGTTGTGGAAAGCGCGGACCAATCTTCTCGATACGGATCCGGCAAGGGTTCTTGCTGGGCTAGGGCAACAGCCCGCTGAACTTCTTCGGAAATTTCCTCACGCCAGGCATCAATCTCCGCCGACTTGGCATAATCTCCCTGCACCAGTTGCTCGGCAGCAACTTCAATGCAATCGCGACCATAATATCCATGACGCGTGGAATTCGGAACATAAGAACCATCGTCATGCTCCCCGTGTCCGGAGAGACGCAACAAATGCGCCACCACCATTTGTGGACCGTTGCCCATGCGGGCTTGTCTCACTGCCTCGCCGATGACAGAGGCGCATGCTAGGAAATCCGTTCCGTCAACCGAGTAACCACCCACACCGTAACCCCGCGCTCTCTCGACCAGATCCGCGCAGGCAAATTGCCGGTTGTTGGGGGTTGAATACGCAAACTGATTGTTCGCAATCACCACAACCATGGGAAGTTTCTCAACAGCAGCCATGTTCAGACCTTCATGAAATGCTCCGGTCGATGTGGCGCCATCCCCTACACAGGTCGCACCAACACAACCCTCCAAAGTTCCTTTCATCCGCTTCGCGAAAAGCATGCCCGCGATCAGCGGAACCTGGGCACCGAGATGGGAAATCATCGCAGGCGAACCTTTGTCCGGCCGACCGCGGTGGATGTTTCCATCGCGTCCTTTCATCGGTCCTTCCACCGAACCGAGATAGGTCCGTGTGCAATCGATCAATGGCTCGCCAAACGCCGTCCGACCCGCCTGATCACGGATCAATGGAGCGAAACAATCTTTCCCCTGAATCAGAGCCGTTCCCAAACAACCGCTCACCGCCTCCTGACCTTTTCCAAGATACACACCACCAACGATTTTCCCTGCTTTGTAGAGACTGGAGAGCTTGTTCTCCAGAATCCGCGCCTTCAGCATCGAGCGATACGCTGAGCGCAAAAATTCACCGTCCAAGGAAGACACTGTATCGAAAGTTTTGATTTCTGCATCAGGCACGCGTGAGACTAGACCGACTCCACCGAATCGTGCAACCGCTTTCATTTTTGAGGGGAAAATGGGCGTAAAATATGGACTTGGCGTTCTCAGCTAACGCCGTTCGGGAGATTAGGAGGAATTCAGTGATGCTCGAAATAGAGCTTGTTGAGAGGCAACCCAAAGCCCTGATCCAAAATCGCCTCCTCAAGGTCATCCAGAAGCTTTCGATTGGAAAACAACCGACTGTCGCCCATCAGAATACATGGAAATTCGAAATCAAGAATCGTTCCGATCCAGCCTTTGATGGGTCGACTCATCACCGCGTCCAGATCCTGGTTCAATTCGTTTTTCGTGATCCAGTCCACCATATCCATATAGGCACGGGAATGATAGGTGGCACAGCTCGTCATGCAGTGCAAGGTGACAGGATCGATCGCGAACCCTCTGACCATATTGCTGTTCGACTCACCACGCGCCAGCATTTTTCCTTCAACGAAATTCACATTGGTCGCCATGCGCCACTCAGTCTCGATTTGCTGCCAGCCTTCAGGTGTGCTGGCGAGATCGACAAGCCTCCGATAATCGGTTCTGATGTTGTTCATGATGATGGATAATTGAAAGAAACGATCCGATGCTTTTCCAATCTCTCCGCTGAAAAAAATCAGCTTGGAATCAGATTCTTGACCGCATCTCTTTCTTCTTTGAGCTCGTTGATGGTCGCATCAATTTTGCCTTGGGAAAACGCACTGACAGGAACGCCCTGCACGACTTCCCAGGTGCCATCGGCCTTGGTGCGGATCGGCATGGAAGCCATCAGGCCTTTTTCGATACCGTAGGAGCCGTCCGAGCAAACCGCGACGGAATGCCAATCGCCATCGGGAGTCGGATTGATCAAACTTTTCACCGTGTCCATCGCCGCATTCGCAGCGGAAGCGGCGGAAGATGCGCCGCGAGCCGCGATGATCGCCGCACCACGCTGTTGCACGGTTTTGATGAACTCGCCTTCCAACCACTCCCGGTCGGTGATGACCTCGGTGACTGGCTTGCCTTTGATTTTCGCATTGGTGAAATCCGGATACTGCGTCGCGGAATGGTTGCCCCAAATGCAGAGATTGGTCACATCCGAACAATGCACACCGGCCTTCATCGCCAACTGGCTCTTCGCACGGTTTTCATCCAGACGGGTCATCGCAAAGAAACGGTCGTTAGGGATCCCCGCCGCATTATTCATCGCGATCAACGCGTTGGTGTTGCAGGGATTTCCGACCACCAGCACTCGCACATCCTTGGCTGCGGAGCGAGCGATCGCTTGTCCCTGACCTGTGAAAATCTTGCCGTTGATTCCCAGAAGATCCGCTCTCTCCATCCCCGCCTTACGTGGCACGGAGCCAATCAACAAAGCCCAATTCGCTCCTTTGAAACCTTCATCCAGATCCGTCGTTGCGACCACTTCATGCAAGAGCGGGAACGCGCAATCTTCCAATTCCATCACCACACCCTTGAGTGCGGGCAAACCCGGCTCGATCTCGATCAAACGCAGGTTCACCGGCTGGTCGTTGCCGAAAACAAATCCGGATGCGATACGGAAAAGAATAGCGTAACCAATTTGGCCAGCAGCTCCGGTGATAGAAACAGTAATAGGTGCTTTCATATAGTGTGGTTCGAGAGGCGCGGATGCTATGCAGCCTCCCTTTCCCATGACCAGTCGAATATCTGAAAATCCCAAAACTTACTTTTCCTTGGCGAGACGCCCCACCCAGCGTATCTCTGCCCCATGAGCAACACCGCCGACCAAATCTCCGAAGATATCAAAACCGCCATGCGCGCGAAAGATTCCACCGCACTCAATGCCCTCCGCGCCCTCAAAACCGCCGTCACCAACGCATCCATCGAAAAAGGCGGACTCGGCACGCTCCTCGACGAGCCCGAAATCCTCGCCGTCGTTCGCAAACAAATCAAACAACGCCAGGATTCCATCGAGCAATTCGAGAAGGCTGGCCGACCCGAGCTCGCGGAAACCGAGAAAACCGAAATCGCCATCCTCAGCAAATACCTGCCCGCCGCTCTGACGGAGACCCAGATCCAGGAATTCGTCGCCCAAGCCATCCAGGAAACCGGTGCCGCTTCCAAGGCCGACATGGGAAAAGTCATGAAACGCGCCCAGGAGCTCTGCGAGGGTCGCGCCGATGGCAAAACTCTCTCCTCCGCCGTGATGTCACGCCTCTCCTAATTTCCACCATCACTCATGTTCGAAGTCAGACAGAAGCCGGAAATGGTCGAACGAGCCCTGCTCGTCCGGCTCTATTTTGACAAAAGCGACGAAGAGGAATCCGCGTCCCTGCTCGACGAGCTCGGTGAACTCGTCTCAACCCTCGGCATTGAAGTCATCGACTCCGTGCTCGCGAAATCCCGCGAGATGCACAAAAAATTTCTCTGTGGCACTGGAAAAGCGGCGGAAATCGTCGAACTCGCCAAAGCCCATGAATGCGACGTCATCGTCATCGACAACAACCTCTTCCCATCCCAACAACGCGAATGGGAAAAACTTGCGGACCTGTGCGTGATCGATCGCGAAGAAGTCATTCTCGATATCTTCGCCAAACGCGCCCAATCCAAAGAAGCCCGACTCCAAGTCGAGCTCGCCCGCATGCAATACGCCTTACCCCGCCTCGCCCGGATGTGGGGACACCTTGACAGAGAAGGTGGTGGCGGCGGAGGCACCGGCGGCGGTGGCGCGGAACGCGGCATGGGTGAAAAACAAATCGAGATCGACAGACGACTCGCCCACCTCAGCATCGACCGCTGCAAACGCGAACTCGAAATCGTCCGCAAACAACGCAAAACCCAGCGCAAGGAACGCGAGAAACTCGATACCCCGCACGGCTCGATCGTGGGTTACACCAACGCCGGAAAATCGACGATGCTCAACCGCATTTCCGGTTCGGACGTCTTGGCCAAAGACATGCTCTTCGCCACTCTCGATACCACCACACGCCGCATCGATCTCCCGGATGGCCAACCTTTGCTCATCACCGACACGGTCGGTTTCGTTCGCAACCTTCCCCACCGTCTCGTAGAAGCTTTCAAGGCCACGCTGGAAGAATCCGTACTGTCGGATTTCCTGATCCATGTGTTAGATGCCACTTCACCGGAAATCGAAAAATTCGAAGCCACCACTCTCAAAGTCCTGGAAGAACTCGGCGCTACCGACAAACCCATCATCACCGTTCTGAACAAGATCGACCGTGTGATCGATCCCGAAACGCATGCTTACCTGGATCGGGTTTTTCCAGATGCCATCCGCGCCTCCGCACTCACGGGAGAAGGAATCGATGCCATCCTCAAAGCCTGCACACACACCCTCGCTCACCGGGTTTCACGCCAGCAATACCGTATTCCGCAAAAACGCGGTGACCTGCTGAACCTCCTCCACAGCGACGCCAAGGTCCTATCAACCGATTACGATGAAAACGATGTGCTAGTCAGTGCTGTCGTCCCTGCCAACATCGCCGGAAAACTCTCCCCTTTCCTCGTTCCAAACTAACTTCTCTTCTCTCCGCAGCCATGCGCCAGCTTCTCTTTCTTTTTCTGTTAGCCATTTCCATCCATGGCCAGACATCTCCTCCGGAGTTCCAGCCACTCAAGGCGCTTCCTGTCGAAATCATACCGCAGGAAACTTCTGAAGTTGAAGAAACCCAGTCCATAGCCGCGCCCATCACTCCGAACCCGATCGTTCCTGTCACACCGGAAAATTCGACGCCTACCCAAATCGAACCATCACCGACTCCATCACCCTCCATCAACGAAAAACCGGAAGGCGACGATGCCACCCGCCTCCAGATTTTCCTCGATGAATTGAATTTCGGACCGGGTGTGATCGATGGCAAAATCGGCCTATTTTCGCAACTCGCCGTTCAATCATGGAACGAGGTCCAAGGCCACCCGATCGACGATTGGTCAGCCGTAAACACCGCCGCTCGCAGGGCAGTAACAGATCCGTACGCCATCGCGGTGATCCCTGAAATCGCCAAAGAATGGGTTGACTCAAAGCTTTCACAGAAACGTTCCGAACAGGCGAAGGCGAAAAGAATGTCCTATCGCTCGATCGCCGAATTCATGTCGGAACGCTACCACACAGACATCCCGACCCTGATCCGGCTCAACCCCGGAAAAAGCATCTACAGCCTGCAAATCAAAACGAGCATCGTGGTTCCCAACGTCCAACCTTTCCTGATCGAAAACCTAACCGATCGCGCCTACCACGCCCTGGAAGATTTGTCTGAGCGGTACGTGGTGGTGGACACCAAAATCAATCAGGTCAGGATCTACCAAGGAGCACCCAAGCCGGCGATTGTTGAAGACCCTAACAGCCTAACCGCACCCAAGCCGAACACGGCCCTCATCGCTTCGTTTCCCATCACCCCCGGCAAACCCCAATTTGTCAAACTCGGCACATGGCAGCTCAAAAACATGGTCGAACTCCCCTGGTGGAGATACGACCAGCAATTCCTCGATACCGGAAAACGCTCGGAAAACGCTCTCAATATTCCCCCGGGCCCCAACCTGCCGGTAGGCATCATCTGGTGCGGAACATCCCGCCCCGGCATCGGCCTCCACGGCACCGCCGATCCGGAGACCATCGGTCGTTCCCGCTCCGCCGGCTGCATCCGTCTCTGCAACTGGGATGCGATCCGTCTGCCAACCCTGATCCGCCCGGGTGCCACCGTGGAAATTCGATAAGACTTCATGAAATCCTTCACGAAATTCTCCCTCCGCATCGGGATCTACTTCCTCGCTCTCGGATACATCTGTGCGGACCTTTTCCTCTTCAATGGTCCCATCCAACGCACCATTCGAGCCTCTGACCCAAACAGCCCGGAGTCTATCGCGAAGGCAAAAGCCAACGGTGTGGTCGCACGTGTGTTTGGTTATCAAATCACCCGCAGCCAACTCGACCGAGCCATTTACGAGCGGCTTTTTCTTGAGGGAAAATCACTAGAGAATCTCAACCAGAACGAAAAGAAACTCGTCGAATACGCAGCACTCGGAGACCTCATCGACTACGAACTCATGCGTGTGAAGATCAAAGTGAACACGCAGAAACTCAGAGTCAGCGATGAGGAAATCGATATTCGGGTCGAGCGTTTTGCAAAAAAATTCACCACCCGCGAGGAATTGGAAAAAGCCATGCGCGCACAAGGTATCGATAGTTTCGGTGTCCTTAGAAATCGCATCGCTGCCCGAATTCAGCAGGAAAAATACATCGCTATGCGTGTCGATCCCCTCTGCGTGGTGTCTGATCAGGAAATCAGCGATTTCTATCAGGCTAACCGTGAAGCAATGGCCACTCCCGACCGCATCCGCGCCCGCCATATTTTCATCCCGACCTTGGAAACTCCCGCAGCGGAGGCGAAACAAACTCTCCAAACCGCTCTCAAGGATTTGCAAAACGGCTCAAAAACTTTTGACCAACTGGCATCATCCTACAGCAAAGATCCTGCGACTCTGCAAATCGGAGGCGATCTCGGTTGGATGTCGCGCGCGCGGCTTCCGGAGGATTTTGCCAAAGCGGTTTTTTATCTTCCTCTGAATCAACCGACGCTCATCGAAACCAAAATCGGCTGCCACATCGTTGAAGTCACCGAGCGATTGCCCGAGGAAATTCCCGAACTCGATTTTGTACGCGACGAAATCCATGCTGCCATCACCGCCACCAAACGTCACCAAGCCGTCAACGATTTCCGCACCGCCCTCCGCCGCTTCGAAGAACACAAAATCGACATCTTTCACGATCAACTCGGTAAATAACACTCATCAATCGGAAATCATCTTCCAGTTACTGATCACTCGGCACTCTCCACCCTTCTATGAAAATCACCGTCCTCGATGGCCACACTCTCAATCCGGGCGACAATCCATGGACCGAAATTGAAAAGCTCGGTCAACTCACGGTCTATCCTCGCACAGCGGTGGAAGAAATCGTCGAGCGAGCCAAAGACGCGGACATCATTCTCACCAACAAGTGTCCCTTAAGCGCGGAAACCCTCGCACAACTCCCCAATCTGAAATTCATCTCAGTCCTAGCCACCGGCTACAACATCATCGACACCGCCTACACCAAACAACACGGCATCCCAGTCTCCAATGTTCCCATCTACAGCACCGACGCCGTAGCCGAGTTTGTTTTCTCCCTGATCCTCGATTTCTTCAAAAAACCTGCGCAACACAGCCAAATGGCACTTGCCGGTGAATGGCAAAACTCGCCCGACTTCTGTTTCTGGAAAAACCCACACTTCACCGAACTCGCTGGCAAAACTCTCGGGATCATCGGTTTCGGGCGAATCGGCCAGCGCACTGCCGAACTCGGAGCCGCGTTCAAAATGAACATCCTCGCTCACTCACGCTCCCGCTCCGCCCAAACCTCCTTTCCTTTTACCTGGGCCTCCATCGATGAAATTCTCGAAAAATCCGATGTCATCTCCCTCCACTGCCCCCTCACCGCCGAAACCCAATGCCTGATTTCCGAGGCATCCATCGCTAAGATGAAATCCACCGCCTTCCTCATCAATACCGCCCGCGGCCCTCTGATCGACGAAGCCGCCCTCGCCAACGCCCTCAACTCCGACCGAATCGCCGGCGCCGCATGCGACGTGGTTTCAGCTGAACCCATCCTCCCGAACAATCCCCTCCTCGCGGCCAAAAACCTCACCCTCACCCCCCACATTGCATGGGCCGCCACCGAGGCCCGCCAACGCCTGATGACCATCACCGCTCAAAACATCCAAGCTTTCTTGGATGGAAAAGCCATTCATTTGGTGGATTAAACGATCGTTTTTAAACCAAATTCCGATAAGATTCTCCTACATTTCTTCTTGCCAGCTCCCTGATCCGCGTCTAGGGCGGTCGCACCCAAACAGGGACCAACACCATGAAGTTACACACACGGAACATCAAAAAGTCCGCGATGATGGCTCTCACAAGTCTCGTCCTCGTCACCAGTTGCGCTACCAGCAGCGTGAAAAATTCAAACGATCCATACGTCGTCAAATCGGTGGAAGAAGGCAAAGCCTCCTGGTACTCGATCAAGACCAACTACGGCACCAAGACCGCCAGCGGCCAGAAACTCTGCAACAACGCACCCACCGCGGCCCACAAAACCCTTCCGATGGGAACCAAGGTGCGCGTCATCAACCTCGCGAACAACAAATCCGAAATCGTCACGATCAACGACCGTGGACCTTACAAAAAGGGTCGGGTGATCGACGTCACCATCGGAACTGCCGAAAAACTCGGCTTTGTCCAACGCGGCATCGTTCCCGTTCGCGTCGAGGTCCTCAGCCACAAGGATGAGGAATAATCCCACTTTCTGGCCAAAAACATCCATTTTTCCCTTGCCAAGGGGGGGGTGTTGATTAGTTTTCCCGCCCCATGCCAAGAGTATCTGGAAAAGCAAAAACACGGAAAGCCGTCGCCAAACGCTTCAAAGTCACTGGTACAGGAAAAGTCCTCCGTCGCCATCAAGGCAAACGCCACTTGCTTCAATGCAAGAGCCGCAAGCGCAAACGCGCTCTCGGCAGAGCGGGCCTTGTTTCCGACGCCGACATCAAAAATGTCAAAGAGAACCTTCCTTTCCATTGATCGCGTAGAAACGATAGCCCACGACCTCGTCCGCGTAACGGACGACCTTTACACAGCCTGATCCGAAAAACCGGAGACACGAACAGGTGAGACTGTGGAAGGAACGATAAAAAACGACTTGTTCATAACCAAACAAACACATGCCAAGAGCCACCAATTCCCCAGCAAGCCGCGCACGCCGCAAGCGTACGCTTCTTCGGGCCAAGGGTTTCCGCGGTTTCCGCTCGAAACTCTTCCGCTACGCCAAGGACGCAGTCCGCAAAGCGCAGACCTACGAATATCGCGACCGTAAAAGACGCAAAGGTCAATTCCGTCGTCTCTGGACACAGCGTATCAACGCCGCCGTCCGTAACGAAGGCCTGACCTACTCGCGTTTCATCGAGGGCCTCAAAGCCGCCGGAATCGAAGCCGACCGCAAGATCCTCTCCGATCTCGCGATCACCGATGCCGCAGCTTTCTCCGCCATCGTCGCACAAGCCAAGAAGGCCCTCGCAGCAAAAGCCGCGTAATCCTTCTTCACCAAACCTCAAACCAAGCCGCCCGACAGAAATGTCCGGCGGCTTTTTTGTTCACTTGAATTGGAGCGCGCGACTCCAGTCGCGCCCTTTGCTCTCCACTCATTTCAGCAACTTTACCCTCGCTTTACCCCCTAACAGGGTTCAACTATTCCTCATGAAATCCGCGCTTCTCTCTCTGCTTCTCGCGACCATCTCCTATGCCACCACCATCTCGGTTGTGCCCATCTACGAACCCCTTACTCTTCACGGGACGGACACAGGCGATATCATTACCGACATCGGGGAGGCTCTGCAAGCCACCGTCATGCCCCGCCCGATGGCTCTCACCGGCGCGATTCCGGAAGTGTTGGTCGAGGCCATTCGCACTCCTCATCCCATTCCTACCAACGCCCCGAACTACAAAGTCAAAGAGGCCAATCTTTTGGTTCTATGCAACCTCACCCTCGCGGCGAAAATGACCGAGGAAGGAATGGATGTGGTGTTGGATGTTTCCAAACTCACCATTCCGGAAGACATTGACATGACCAGTCGTCAATTGATCCGCATCACGTTTGCAGCTCTTCAGAAAACTTTGGAGGAATATCAAAGCCAACAAACCCAGCCCCTTCACGTTCAGATCAAGATCGAGGGAACGACGGAAAAAAACGTGACCCTCAAGGAACTGGAAGCCACTTTCATCGTACCGCCCGCGCCTTGATAGCCACCGCGCAGGCTTTGTAATTCGGCTGGCGGGAATGCGGATCGAACGACGGATGCGTCAGTTGGTTCACTTGAGGATAGTGCATCGGGATGAACACCTGCCCACGCTGCACGGTCGGCGAGACATACACCCGCGCCAGTAATTCCCCGCGACGCGAACGAACCAATACCTCGTCGCCATGTTTCGAGCCCAGCTCACTCGCATCTTCCGGATGGATTTCGACATACAGATGTTTCGGTGCAAGTTTGCCCAAGATATCCGATTTTCCTGTCCGGCTCATGGTATGCCACTGGCTGCTCGTGCCCCTTCCTGTTAACAAGGTGAAAGGATAATCCTCATCGGTCGGTTCAGGCAACGCTGCAGGCGCGGTGAAGAGGAATTTCGCCTTACCGCTCTCGGTGTAGAATTTTCCATCCTCGAACAAGCGTCTCTCACGATCCATTTTTTTGTTAGAGAGTGCTTCGGGAAACGGCCACTGAATCCCACCCGCATCATCGAGCTGCGCGTATCCCTCAATGCCAGTGATGTCACAAGGACGGTCTTTGGTTAGATCGCGGAGTGTTCGGAAAACCGACTCGGGGTCGTTCCACTTCGCAAAAAGATCCCCGCATCCCCAAGCATGGGAGATCAGCCGGAAAATCCGGAAGTCCGACAACGCCAACCCCGGTGCCTTTTTCACCCTGCGTGTCACCCCTATTCTTCGCTCCGAGTTGATGAAACAACCCTCTTTTTCTCCCCAACCCGCGGCAGGCAGAACCAGATCCGCCACCTTCGCGCTCTCTGTGCTGTGATACATGTCCTGCACCACAAGGAATTCCAGATTCTCACGCAAACGCGCCAACCTGCCGCTATCAATCCAGGAATGAAACGGATTGGTTGCAACAATCCACAACGCCTTGATCGTTCCAGCCTCGGCGGCCGCCAGAATCTGATCGTAGGGCAGGGACGCATCACTCGGAATCCGATCCACGGGAATTTCCAGGATGGATGAAACTTTTTCCCGATGTGCGTGATTCGCAAAATCATGCCCTCCCACCAACGAAGTGGTATTGGAAAACAAACGCGAACCCATCGCATTGCACTGTCCGGTAATCGAATTCGCGCCCGTTCCGGGTTTACCGATATTTCCTGTCATCAACGCCAGATTGATCATCGCCTGCGCGGTGCGGACACCCTCGTAAGATTGGTTCACCCCCATCGTCCACCACCACGATACCCGTTTCCCTTTCTCCGATACCGTCAAGGCTAGGGCCTCGATTTCATCCACCGACAAACCCGTTTTTTCCGACACTTGTTGCGGAGTGTAATCTAACAGGAATTCAGCGAACTGGTCAAAACCCTCCGTATTTGCCAACGAAGCTTCATCGATCCGGCCATCGCGAATGATGCAATGCGCCAACGCATACAGGAGCGCGAGATCCCCTTTCGGTTTCAGCGCCACGTGCTGGGTCGCCGCCTGCGCGGTCTCGGTCGATCGCGGATCGATGACGATAATGTTCGGATTGCGCCGGTTCCGCATGACCCGCTGCCAGAGAATGGGATGGGCGATGCAGAGATTCGCACCGACCAACACGATCACATCGCTTTCCTCAAAATCCGCGTAGGTCGCAGGCGGGGCATCGAAACCAAAGGATTGTTTGTAAGCGGTCACCGCGGTCGCCATGCACTGGCGGGTGTTCGCATCGCCATGCAGGAAACCCATACCGAATTTCCACAAGCACCCGAGAAATGCCATTTCCTCAAATGGAATCTGTCCCGTGGAAAGAAACCCCGCCGCTTCGCGACCGTGCCTGGATTGGATGTTTTTGAATTTCTCCGTAAAGACCTCCAAAGCCGTGTTCCAATCCACAGGCCTCAGTTCACCCTGAGCATCCCGCAACAAGGGTGTCGTCGCGCGATCCGGCGCATCCAGCGGATCTAGCGCCTGCCAGCCTTTCGGACACGCCATCCCGAGATTCACCGGATATCCCGACTGCGGACTCAGATTGATTGCCGTGCCGTCCTCATCGAGGTGGATTTTCAACTGACATCCGGTCGCACAATACCCGCAGATCGATGTCGCCACCCCCACCGGTTTCAGGCGGGACGGTATTTTCCCCAAACCAAAAGCTCCCGGCTCCAACACCAGATCCCGTGTCAGTGGTCCGGTGTGTTGTTTGAATAGGGATTGAAGCATCACAACCTCCTAGCACTCGGCATGCTCATTTCACCCGCATTTCTCCAAACCTCTCCACAATCCAATCATCCTCCAAATGAACGCGAATCATGACCCTGTCTACCTCCCAAATCCTCCCGGCATTTTCGGGGCATGAGCCGATTGAAAGAAAAGCCGGCGTTCGAAAATTTCCGCAAGCAGGAGAAACGGCAATGCCGCATAGGGTTGGATGAAAACCAGCGGAATGGCGATCAGAGCCAAAATGATACGTAGTATGAAAATGTTCCGCAGCGGTCCCGTTTGGAGTCTCGCGCTGTGTTGATCAGGCGACCAATGGTTATTCTTGGCATACCTGATGAACCAACACTCCCAACCCAACTTCATCAGCACGATCAGGGAGCAGATCGGAGGGTTGAACAGAAAGGCGAACATGGCCGCCGTGCCGAAAAATCGCAACGCACCGCATTTCACATTCCACAATGCCCGATGGGTATCGTGATAGATCATCACGCTGGTGAAAATGGCGATAACGCCTAACGGCAGTGCCGAGTATGCGGTGATCAGTGTAAAGAGATCTTTGAATGGGAAATCAGGCAGTAATGGAAGCGCGCAGAGAGCGATTGGAATCGGCGCAAACAGGGAGAACGCGAGAATCTCACGCGAAAGCCATGAAGTTTTGAGCCCGAGGAAAAATCGCCATGCCTTGAGCGGCTGACCCAAGTGAAAAACCGCCGCCAGCATGCCGAGGTTGAAAACCATCGTTCCGATCAGGGTGATGGTAAAAGATGCGGAACTGGAGTTCCTCGGTCCAATCAACAATCCAATACCGGCTTGGGTCAGCACCAACATCAGAACCAAAGGCCAATGCGCCTCCTGTGGAACCAGCGCCGAGCGATCCGCCGCAAAGGCAGTAGATGGAACCTCACGCCCCACATACCGCGTCGTCGGCCTCGTGATCGCCGAATCGGGGATCGCCGAACTCGGATCATAAAGTTTTGAAGACAGTAAATTCTTTCTCTCTGCTCCCAGCTCCCTGCTCACCGCCACAATGCGTATTGCCTCGGTCGGACATGCCTGCACGCACGCCGGGGCCTCGCCTTCCGCCAGACGCTGATGACACATGTCGCATTTCCGGACGATCCCGCGTTTCTTCGAATATTTCGGCACATCGTAAGGACATTTCAAAATGCAATACGAACAACCGATGCATTGGTCATCCAGGTGACGCACGATTCCCGTATCGGCATCCTTTTCATAAGCTCCCACCGGACAACCGTTCATGCAACCCGGATCCTCACAATGATGACAGGCAGTAGTGACCGTTTGTTGCCATGCGGGCGCTTCGCTGCCACCTAACAAAACACCCGTATCCCGCCATACTTCATGATCATCCAAACCGTTGAGCGAATGACAGGCGGAAACGCAGGCCTTGCAGCCGGTGCATCGATCCAACGAAACCTCAAAAGCATACTGCTCACCGCTAACGGGCTTGGTCAGCGGAATCAGAGTCCTATAATGCTCGGCCAGATCCGATCTCCTGTCATGTATCTCCGAAAATTTGGCGACCGGGGTTTGCAGGGTTTTCTGTTCATCCAACAACTCATCAATCAGGGTCCGGACTTCCGATGTCTGGAGATGTGATTTGGGTGCGATGACTGACACGGGCAACTTGAGGGTTTGATAATGAACTCAAGCGGCATTGATTTTCAGCGGATCACAGAAATTCATCAGTTGCTCCGGACTGTGACGCTGGGTGAAATGAATGAAACTTTCTCCTTCTTCACGCTCACGCAGATACGCAACCAACAATTTTTCGATCAGGGTCGGAACTTCATCCGCAGGGATTGATTTCCACACCTCTTTCGCGATCGCTTGCGTGTCATCCACTCCGCCTCCCAGCACGATGTTGAAACCATCGACCGTTTCACCCTGCGCATTTTTCACCGGAGTCCCCATCATGCCGATATCGCCGATGTAATGCTGCGCACAGGAATGATGGCATCCGGTCAAATGAATGTTGATCGGATGATCCAGGATCATCTTGCTCGCCAAATGCTCGCCGAGCGCAATCGCGTGACCCTTGGTGTCGGCCGCAGCATATTTGCAACCTTTGCTCCCCGTGCACGCGATCAATCCCCCTGTGATACTGTTGTTGCGATGATCCAGACCCGTGGCATGAATCGCCGTCAGCGCGGCTTGCAAATGTTCCTCAGAAACTCCGGGTATGATCAGATTCTGCCAGACCGTCAGACGGATCTCCCCACGCCCGAACTGATCCGCGATATCCGCCAAGGCCAGCATTTGCGCAACGGACATTCTCCCCACCGGTGTCAACACCCCGATGTAATGTTTCCCGTCGCTCTGCGGATGAATCCCGAGATGACCATGTTTGACTTTCGGCATCGAAACCTCACATCCATCTAACGAAAAATATCTCAAATCAAACGCGAGTTTCTTCCGAGTCTCTTCAAGGGTTTTAGGAATTCCCCAGTCATCCACCAGATATTTCAACCGCGCCTTTTTGCGATTCGTGCGGTCTCCGTTTTCAATAAACACACGGATCAAGGCCGCCGCCACAGGAATGGTCTCTTCCGGCGTCAGCAGAACCCCGCAATCGGTCGCGAATTGCTTGTGCCCCGTGATGCCGCAAAGCTGCATGCGGAAATACACTCCGGGCGTGATGCCTTGTTCATTTTCACCCACCCTGACCGCGTAGAAACCGATATCGTTCGTATCCGCACAAACCGAAACGCGACCGCCGGAATCATACGAAATGTTGAACTTGCGCGGCAGTCCGTAGAGATCGCGGTTTTTCAAAATGTAATGATGCATCGCACGCGCATAAGGCATCACATCCATCAACTCATCGGGATCGAATCCGGTGGTCGGTGTGGCCGTGATATTGCGCACGTTGTCCGCACCCGCACCCTGCGATGTCAGCCCGATGTCGGCGAGTTTCATCAGAATCTTCGCACAATTTTCCGGCATGATCTCGCGCACCTGCACGTTGGCACGTGTCGTAAGATCCACATGTCCCGGTCCCCATTCGTTGGCGATTTCCGCCAATCCTCGAAACTGGTAGGTGCTCAAAGCCCCACCCGCGATCCTGCACCTCAACATGATGCTCTCCTGGGCGGGACTCACGAAAAACAACCCATGGAATTTGTAACGGAACACATCCCCATCTTTCGGAAAAACCCCGGCCGCGGCATTGGCCAAAATCGTGTCATAACAATCGAGCCCGTTTTTCTCATGCTTGATCAGCTCCTCTCGACACAGATCCTCGATCGGCGTGCCATACACCGTCTGTTCCACCGCGTCAGACGGCTCATGGGTAAAGCGACCCGATCCATCCTGCCCGAGAAACGGCAATTCCCTGCCCTGCAAAATACCTGCCACGAAACCGGAGAGGTAATTTTTTTGCTCCTCGCTGAACCCTGCGTTTTCGATTGAGACCATGATTTGTGGTGGATTTTTCCACCCTCATTTTAGCACCGCCCATGCCACCACCGGAAAAGCGGTATGAAGCGACGCAAATATCATCCATCCAAACCATGAAAGCCGCTCATGGATGACAGCACTTGTCTCCGACTCATTTCAGCGCTTACCTCGCTTCGCATGCAGGAAGTCCGTATCCATCATCTGTTTACCTCAGAAGGCCACAATTACTTCGGTCGCCACGGCCAAGGCTCGGAAAATCACCCCATTATCGAGCATCAGGAAATCGAATTGGTCGCAGGAAAAGGAATTCTGGGCGACCGTTTCTTCGATTGGAAAGAATCCTACAAGGGCCAGATCACCTTCATCGACCTTGCGGTGATCGACCAAATCCGCGTCCACGCCGAAAACCCAGCCCTTCCCGCCTGTGCTTTCCGACGCAACGTGGTCATCAGCGGGATCGACCTCAATAGCCTCATCGGCAAAACCTTCACGCTCAATCATATCCGCTTCCATGCCACCGAAGAATGCCGTCCTTGCTACTGGATGGACGAAGCCTGCGGCAAAGAAGGCACCGAGGAAATCATGAAAGGCCACGGCGGACTGAGATGCAAAATTCTGGATGATGGGAGACTCAGCGTTGGTAACGTGGAGTTGATGAGTTGCGCCAGTCCGAGTTGAACCCTCGCGGTTCAAAAATAACTTACAAAAGTTTCAACCCCTTGATTCTACTTTTTCCTCACCCTCCCAAATAACTCATCTCCGCCTTCTTCTGCAGGATCTTTCCACGCTCCTCGGAATAGCGATCGTCACGAATCGACCAGATCCCTGAAACCGCAGATCGAATGGCCGCATCATCCATTCCACCTCTCAACAAACCGCGCAAATCATGCCCGTCTGCCGCAAACAGGCAGGTGAAAATTTTCCCATCAGCCGAAACCCTCAAGCGTTGGCAATCCGCACAAAACGGACGTGTCACGGAACTGATCATGCCGATTTCCGATCCACCGTCGGCATGGACCCAATGCCTTGCCACCTCACCGCGATACGCAGCCTCACGTGAAATGAGTGAAAATTCCGTTTGTAAAGTCGTCAGAATCTCTGTCGCGGAGACCACCTGATCCAGTTTCCAGCCATTCGTTTCGCCGACATCCATGTACTCGATGAATCGCAACCCGATTCCGCGTTCCTTCGCCCAGCGCGCGAGCGGCAGGATCTGAGATTCGTTCACTCCCCGCTGAATCACCGAATTGATTTTCACCGGCAAGCCGAAGGTCTGGGCGGATTCGATCCCCGCAAGCACTCGATCCACTTTTGCCGAAACCCCATTCATCTGGGAAAAGATATCCGGGTCCAGCGCATCCAAACTCACCGTCACCCGTGAGAGCCCAGCGAGCGCGAGAGCCTCGGCGTGATGGGCGAGCAACACGCCATTGGTCGTCATTGCCAGATCCTCGACCCCGTCAATGGCGGCGAGCATCGCCACCAAATCTTCCAAGCCACGCCGCATCAAGGGCTCCCCCCCCGTGAGTCGGATTTTCTGAATCCCCAAGGGCATCAGCAACCGCGTAAGCCGCGTCAATTCCTCAAAACTCAATAGCTCTTCACGCGGCAAAAACGCATGATCCGCACCAAAACTCTCGATAGGCATGCAATACCGACAACGGAAATTGCATCGATCCGTCACCGAAATCCGCAAATCGCGAATTCCTCGGTTCAACAGATCCACCGGCAGTTTCATGTGATCAGCATGCGGTGGGTTCGCGGATTTGAGAAATGAAAAAGCTACAACCTGAATAGTGAAACGACTCATGGCCGCCATCCCAAATTTCCTTCGCCAAGTCTTCATAACTGAATCAACATCCCCCCGTGGAACCGCTGATATCCATACACGAGGCTGATACCCGCATCCAAAAGACCTGCACGACGCTGGGCTTGGAATGGATCACGCTCGATCAGGCCATCGGTCGGGTGCTGGCGGAACCATTGATCGCGGATCGCCCCCTCCCACCCTATCGCCGCGCAATGATGGATGGCATCGCTTTTGCATTAGATCAAATCGAGCTCGGGCTGCCGTTGAAGATCGCCGGGCTGCACGCCGCTGGAAATCCTCCACCCCGCAGCCTCAAAGCGAACGAAGCTTGGGAGATCATGACCGGAGCCGCTGTTCCTGATGATTGCGACACGATCGTCCCTTACGAAGATCTCGCGGAAGCTTTCACCCTAACAGAAAAACCGCAGCTCAATCAGTTTATCCACGATTGCGGGCACGATGCCCTCGCAGGCGATCTCCTGGTCGGTGCAGGAACCCGGATCGGCCCTGCGGAAATCGCCATCGCCGCCAGTATCGGAAAATCCACGATTGAGGTTTTCCGTCGACCGAACATTTCCATCATCACGACCGGAGACGAAGCTGTGGAGGTTGATGCCACACCGGAGAACTGGCAGATCCGTCGATCCAACGGCCCGATGCTGGAAGCCGCACTCACGTGTATGGGTCTCCCTCCAATCTCCGTTTTCCACATACTTGATGATCCGGCCAGCGCGACTGAAGTGATTCAACGCGTCCTTTCCGAATGCGATGTATTGATTCTCAGCGGAGGCATTTCCATGGGGAAAAAAGATCATGTCCGCGCCATGATCGAACAGGAACTGGGCGACCCCGAATTCCACGGAGTGGAACTCAGACCCGGAAAACCGTTCGCCTACTGGAAAGGCAAACCTCAGGTTTTCGCCCTGCCTGGAAATCCGGTTTCCGTGCTTGCGACATTCACGCGTTTCGTCGCACCTGCCATCCTACGAATCCAGGGATTGGAAAATTTTTCTCTGATCAAGATTCCCATTGAATCCGTTTCACCTCTGCCGAAATTCACTTGGCTACTGCCAATTGCTTTGGATGCAAATGGGAAACTCTCACCACGCCCACCACATAACTCAGGTGACTTCACATCCATCGCCCACTCCATCGGAATGGTTGAAATCCCCCCGGAACCTGATTTTATTCCAAACCAAGCCCTCACATTCTATCCCTTTCCCTGACCATGTCCTTCTCCCACCTTGACCCCTCTAACAAACCGAACATGGTCGATGTCTCGGAGAAACCCGAAACCGTGCGCATCGCCACCGCCGAGGCACGCGTTACCATCAACGAAAGCGTTGCCTCACAGTTTAACGGAACCGATCTCATTTCAAAAAAAGGCCCCATCTTCCATACCGCGATCCTTGCCGGCGTGATGGGAGCCAAACAAACCTCATCCCTTATTCCTCTCTGTCATCCCCTACCGCTGGATGATTGCAAAATCGAAATCCAACTCCACGGACTCGAAATCCTCATCCGCTGCACCTGCAAAACCACCGCCCGAACCGGCATCGAAATGGAAGCCATCACGGGCGCATCCGTAGCCGCCATCACCCTCTACGACATGTGCAAAGCGCTCGACCCCGCCATTGTGATCAGCGGAATTCGCCTATTGGAAAAAACCGGAGGAAAATCCGATTACAAACTCAACCCATGAACGCACTCATCCTCGCCGGCGGCGGCAGCAAACGCATGGGGCAGAACAAATCCCTGATCTCCAGACCCGATGGAACCCGTCAGATCGATCACATCGCTTCTCTCGCCCGTGAGTTTTGCGATCAGGTCTATGTTTCACTGAAAGACAGTGGATCGATCCACACCGATCTTCCCGTGATCACGGATCTCAGACCTGGCGAAGGTCCCGTCGCGGCACTCGAATCCGCAGCAAGCATCGGTAACGGTCCCCTGCTCGTCCTCGGATGCGATCTATATCTGTTAGATAAACGCACGCTCGCATACTTGGTCGAACAACGCGATCCCAGCGCACACGCCACCAGTTTCAAAAACCGCATTGATCACCGCGCCGAGCCGCTGTGTACGATCTACGAACCCTCCGCTCTCCAACTTGCCGCACAAGCTCTGGATGAGGGACAACGCTGCGCGAGACATTTCCTCGAATCGCTCAATCCGATCCTGCTCGATCTCCCGCAAGCCGCAGCACTCGACAATGCCAATACCCCTCATGAGCTCGAGGAATGTTTCACCAAGCTCACCGAAGGCATCGTTCCGAAAAACCTGCGCATCATGTATTTTGCGAAACTGCGCGAAGCCCGCGGTTCATCCGAGGAAACACTCGAAACCATCGCCTGCACCGCTGCCGGACTTTATGAGGAAATCCGTTTCCGGCACAGATTTCCGTTAGAAATCCACCAGCTCCGCGTCGCCATCAACGGGGAATTCGCCGACTGGAACACCCGCCTCAGCGATGGCAACGAAGTCGTCTTCATTCCACCCGTAGCCGGAGGCTGATCATGTTTTCCATCACATCTGAAACCATCGATACCGAAAACTTGCGTAGCCTCGTGCTGGATCCTGCTGCAGGAGGATTCTGCTCGTTTGAAGGTTGGGTCAGAAATCATCATCAAGGACGATCCGTCCTGAAACTCGAATACGAGGCCTACAACGCGCTCGCCGAAAAAGAAGGCACACGCATTATCAACGAAGCCGAACAGCGCTTTGAAATCCTCCATGCCGCCTGCGTGCACCGCACCGGCTCACTCGAAATCGGCGAGCTAGCGGTTTTCGTCTGCGTTTCCTCCGCGCACCGCGATGCCGCATTCCTTGCCTGTCGATGGATTATTGACGAAATCAAATCCCGAGTTCCGATCTGGAAAAAGGAGTTTTTCGTCGATGGAACTGAGGGCTGGGTCAGGTGCGATCACTGCGCTGGCCATCACTGAACCCGGCAAGCCCCCTTTTGGGAAGCTACAGAATTCTTGCCATAGGCAAGATCCTGAGGATAGGTTTGATTGAACCACTACCTCGTTTCATCATTCATGAAAGCAGACACAACCTATGAGGTAAATCTTACCAACTGCGATAAAGAACCCATCCACTTGCTGGGTAAGGTTCAAACACATGGCTATTTGCTCGCCTTCTGCAAGAAAACCGGACAGCTCACTCACTTCAGCGAAAACTGCCAAACATTTCTCAGCCGGTATTCCAACGATCTGAGCCAAATTTCCCTCAAATCCCTCTTTTCTCCATCGCTCTTTGATTTCTGCAGAGCATTTCATGATCAGACGCATCGCACTCAGATCTTCGATGAATCTGTGCAAATCCTCCTTAACGGAAATGAGCGGGAATACAAATGCCACGTCTCCGATGCGGGCAAAAACCTCATTCTCGAATTCGAGGAATTTTCCAACTCCACTTCCGCAGATCACCACTCGAACATCTCATGGCTCAACAATGCTATGGAATCCCTAAACCATATCGATTCCATCAAAGACCTGGCAGCGCAGGCATCGTCGAACTTCAGGAAATTTTCGCAATTCGACCGTGTGATGATCTATCGCTTCGACGAAAACGCCGACGGTGAAGTCATAGGCGAAGACAAGAACTTCGGCCTCGAGTCCTTCCACGGACTGCGCTACCCGGCCAGCGACATTCCCGCGCAGGCAAGGAAACTTTACGAAACCAATCTGGTGCGGGCCATTCATGATATCGATGATCCCGGCATCCCCATCCACCCGACTTCCGAGGGAAGCGGAATGCTGGATCAGAGTTATTCCGTTTATCGCAGCGTCAGTCCGATCCACATCCAATACCTGAAAAACATGGGTGTGAAAGCCACGCACGCCAACAGCATCATGGTAAACAACCGGCTCTGGGGGATGCTGATCTGCCACCACTACAACGGCCCCAAACATCTCGGGCTGACCGAACGCCTGTTTTCCCTGCTCTACACCCAAGGAATCGCCAAATGGATCGAGACCAGCGAAATCAAATCCAGCCGGCTGCGCATCGGCAAGGAAAACGAATTGTTAGAAACCTTCAAGATCAACCCGCACAATCTGGATCTCTACAACCTGCTTCAATCCAACTGGGGCAAACTTTCCGATCTGCTCAAAATCGATGCCTTCAGCATCACTCTCGGAAACCAATCGAAAGTACAATACCCCGAGAATATTGTCCTGCCCTCGCAAAAAATCATTCTCGATGAGCTGAACAGGGAAAAACGCGCATGGGTTTACATCCTCAACCACCTCAAAACCCCGGAGTCGGAATCCGAAATCGCCAGCCTTGCGGGTTTCCAAATCCTGCCTCCGGCCGGTCCCACGGTTCATTTTTTCCGCAAAGAAAAAACCAAGATTTTCAATTGGGCGGGAAATCCGAACAAGCAGCTCGCATCCACACCTGGAAACGAACTGTTGTCGCTGTCCCCAAGGAAATCTTTTGAGCTCTGGCAGGAACAGGTGAAAGAAACCTCCATTCCTTGGTCTGATGAGGACATCCGCTTTGTTGAAAAAATCTCCGATATTCTACGACACCCCTACCTCTTTCAGAAGACCAAACCCAAGGCCAATGGAATGCGGAAATCCAAAGCCAGTCTGCAAAAAAACGATTCGTCCGCAGCCGCCGATAGTCTCTTGAATCATGAAAACCAGCAGCTTAAAAAACAAAACCTGCTGCTGCACGAGCAACTGGAACAGTTCAAGGCACAACTCACCGCCCTGCAGATCGAACTCAAGGATTCCCAAAAACTGACCCTAGCCAAAAGCGATCTCGTTGGAAACCTGTCTCATGAAATGCGAACTCCCTTGAACGGGATTTTGGGCTTCGCCCAAATCCTGCAACCCCACGAATCCCTCGATGTCAAAGAATACGCAGAACTCATCATGGAGAGCGGTGTGCGCATGCTCAACACCATCGATAACCTCCTGAGTTACGCGAAACTCGAACACAATGCCATTCGCCAGAACTCGGAAATCTTCACCCTGGATGCCATGATCCAGTCGATCACCGACTCCTTCAAAAAGGACATCGCCGATAAAAACCAGAATTTGCAAATCATCATCCACAACCGCGGAGAATCCATCATCGCGGATCGATATCTGATAGATCAAATCATCATCAACCTGATCGGCAACGCGATCAAATACACCCCTGCTGGCGGCAACATCCAGATCCAGTCAAAATTCCTCATCGAGGGCGGTCGCTATTTTCTCAAGATCACCGTCGAGGACGATGGAATCGGTATTCCTAAACACTTCCAAAACAAAATTTTTGACCCGTTTTTCACTGTCGAATCCCTCAATGAAAAAAAAGATAACAGCTCAGGTCTTGGATTGTATCTCATCAAATCCTATGTTTCATTCATGGGAGGTGATATTGAACTTGTCAGCTCGCCGGGCACCGGTAGCTCGTTCACGGTTACCATTCCCGTAGATTTGAAAGATTCATGAATATTCTCTATATCGAAGACAATCACATCAACCGTCGTGTATTGGAAGTAGGCCTGAAACAGATCGCCCAAGTCACCGGTATCGAAGACGGATTTGTCGGCATCGAAAAAGCCAAGGCAACAAATTTTGACGTCATCCTCGTTGATCTCAATTTGAACGATCCGAATCTTGACGGTTTCGGAGTCATCAAAGCTTTGAGAGATGAAGCCAAAATCCCTGCCCTCTATGCTGCGGTCACCGCCTACGTCGGAGACGATTGGGAGAACAAGTGCTACGATGCGGGATTCGATTGGTATATCACGAAGCCGATTGATTTGACGATTCTGATTGAACGCCTGAAACAATATGCAGCAGCTACATGAATTTCTCAGGTATGAAACTGGCGCGATCCATGCGGAAGTGGAAAGTCATCTGAACGCCTCGCGCATCCTTTCCCCGGATTTCACCCTCTCCGAATACCTCTCACATCTTCAGACGCTTCATCAGGCACATCGCCGACTCGAGCATTCGCTCGCGCCTCTGGAAAACGAACTGCTCATCCTGCAATTCAATTTACCCAAGCCAACCCTCTCATCGCTGCTTGGTCAGGATTTGATCACTGCCTCCCAGATCCCCAAACCACCAACGACCGAAGCTCCGCTTTTCAATACCGTTCATCATGCCATCGGCGCCCTCTATGTCATCTACGGCTCCTCGCTCGGTAGAAATATGATACGGCGAAGCCTGGAACCCCTTCTCCAATCCTGGAATCTGGACAACGCCGCCTACTACGGAACGAAGAATGATTTCATGGCCGACTGGCAACGTTTTTGCACCACACTCGCAAAAATCAACCCCTCGCCAACCGAACGTCAATCCATGAAAGATGGGGCGCTCAACGCTTTCCGAGCTTTTTTGATTGAATCAAATTTTTCCACTTGCAGCAACCCCACCTCCTCCCCTAAACCTTCGCCCCACCCGTAAGGGGCGTTAGCTCAGTTGGTAGAGCACTTGCATGGCATGCAAGGGGTCAGCGGTTCGAATCCGCTACGCTCCATTTTTCGTTTCAGGACTGAGGCCGTAAAGTGTCACGGTCAGTGGTCTGCAAACCACAGGTCCTATAAGACCCAGAGGACTTATTAAGCCAATCTCCCTGAATTTTTTCAGCGAAGGATTGTCCAAGCCCCAAGTTCATCTATGTTTTCCCTATGAAACCGTTTTTCTCCCTCGTTATAGTTCTCGCATTTGCATGCCTGCCCCTTCATGCGCAAGAACCCGACCCCACCCGCATCCTCGAAGCCGCCCGCCTCAGCGCCGCCCTCACTAAAATGGACGAGGGACTGAAAGGCCATCTCCAGCATAACGGAAAAAAAACGCCGATCTATATCTTCCTCAACGGCAAAGATATCCAGTTCCAGTTTCTTCAAGATAAAACCTGGAGGATCTTCCATCTCCGGCTCAACGACAACAGCTACGATTTATTCGAGATCATCAACGACAAAACCATCGATTTCCCGAAACAAAAACTCACCGAATCGATTGCTGGCTCCGACCTCACCTACGAGGACCTCGCCATGCGTTTTTTCTACTGGCCGAATCCCAAACTGGAAAACACGGAAAAAGTCGGTTCTTACGACACCTACAAACTCCGGCTCGACAAACCTTCCACTGACGCCGGCAAGTACCACGCGGTCTACCTCTGGGTTCACACCCAATACGGCGCTTTCATGAAAATCAATGGTCACGCGAAAAGTGGCGAGCTTCTGAAAGAATTCCTGGTCGAGGATGTCATGAAAGTCTCCGATGACACTTGGACCCTTCACAAAATGCAGGTTTCCAGCTTCAAAGACGGACGCCGCAGCTCAATCACCGACCTTGTGCTCGATAAACCCTCAAAAAAAGCCCTCAACGGCTTGCGCTAAGTTTTTAGTAATTTTTCCAGAACGACTCGACTATTGGTATAATTCATGCTTCAGATCGCCGCACATGAGCTCGTCTCATGCAAAACCGATCCAAACCACATGAATTCCAAATCATTCCTGAAACGATCGCTGGTCGCTGCATCCATCCTCGCAGCTTCAGCGCTACCCGCCTTTTCCCAAGAAGAAGCAGCAGCCCCGGCATTTGATACGGGGAATACCGCCTTCATGTTCATCAGCAGCGTGCTGGTTCTGCTGATGACTCTGCCCGGCCTCGCCTTGTTTTATGGCGGCTTGGTCCGGACCAAAAACGTGCTCTCCATTCTCGTGCAATGTCTTGCGATGGCTGGAGTCATGAGCCTCTTATGGGTGATTTACGGTTATTCATTCGCCACAACCGATAGCAATCCGTTCATCGGTGGTGCTTCAAAAGTCATGCTCAAGGGTGTAACCGCTGACAGTGACTCGGGCGGCTACCCCGAGACGATTTTCGTCATGTTCCAGATGACCTTTGCGATCATCACACCCGCGCTGATCATCGGTGCTTTTGCCGAACGGATCAAATTTTCCGCCGTGATGATCTTCAGCATCATCTGGTTCACCATTTCCTACCTCCCGATCTGGCACATGGCATGGAACCTCAACGAAGGTTTCTTCCACAAATTCCACGTGCTGGATTTCGCCGGCGGCACAGTGGTTCACATCAACGCCGCGGTCGCAGGTCTAGTCGGATGCTTGATGGTCGGCCCACGCAAAGGCTTTGGAAAGGTTCCTCTCACTCCTCACAACGTTCCTCTCGTGATTATCGGCGCGTGCCTTCTCTGGGTTGGCTGGTTCGGTTTCAACGCCGGCTCGGCTTGCGCGGCTAACGGCACCGCAGGCATGGCGATGCTCGTCACCCAGGTCGCTTGCGCAACGGCAGTGGTTGTTTGGATGATTATTGAAAAACTGCTGACGGGCGTCGTTACCGCCGTCGGTGCCGCCACCGGTGCAGTTGCCGGTCTGGTTGCCATCACTCCGGCATCCGGCACCGTGGGTATTCCCGGGGCTCTCTGCATCGGAGCTGTTTCCGCCATTCTCTGCTACTTCTTTGCCATCAAGATGAAACATAAATTCGGTTACGACGACTCACTCGATGTCTTCGGCGTCCACGGCGTCGGCGGTATCGTCGGAGCCATCCTCACTGGTGTGTTCTGTTTCGAGAGCATGGGTGGCGCAGGTGCCTACAACGAAACCATCACCATGGGTCAGCAAGTTTGGGGACAAACCGTTTCCGTTCTGATCACCATCGGTTGGAGCGGACTCGCAGCACTGATTGCCTTTGGAGTTGCGAAATTCACCGTCGGCCTCCGCGTCGATGAGCGCACCGAAGAAACCGGCCTCGACCAAAACGATCACGGCGAGAGCGCCTACACGGATCTGCGAGGTTAAGTTTTACAAAGACCAAACGCCCACTCGAAAGAGTGGGCGTTTTTTTGTTGATGCTTTTGACTCTTGAGCCATTTGGAAACTGTTAGCAGCAAAAGGTGCGGTGCCATCGCCGAGGGCACCCTGCCATTTTACCGCTTGAAATAACTCTCAATCGCTTTCACCAAGCCCGGGATGTCATGCTGGGCGGCTTCGACCGCGGGTTTGTGATCCAAGGATTTCAGGGTCTCGGTCGTCACCGGACCGATGCTTGCAGCGACACATTTTTCCGGCCATGGCAGATCGAGCGCGAAGAAATGTTCGGCGGTGGAGGACGAGGTGAAAGTGACCATGTCCGCACCTTCTTCGATGAACTTTGCCTGAGCTCCGGTCGGGTCGTCTTTTTCGGGAACGGTGCGATAAGCGATGCATTCGTCGACAATCGCACCGAGTTTCATCAACCCATCGTAAATCACATCGCGGGACTCCGCGGCTTTCACCCAGAGCACGGTTTGGTTCTCGATGTTGATTTCCTTAAAGGCATCTAACAAACCTTCGGCGACAAATTTCTTCGGAAGCAGATCGACCCCGATCCGATACTCGCGGATCTTGGCAGCCGTTCCCGGCCCGATGGCGGCGATCTTTGGATTTCCCAAACTGCGCGCATCGTCGTAGGTGGCGAAAAACGCATCGAAGAATTTCTCAACCCCGTTCGGACTGGTGAAAATCAACCAATCGTATTCGTGCGCATGAGTGACACCTTCCGCAAATCCCTCGCGGTCTTCGGGAAGTTCGATGCGGATCGTTGGCAGCTCGATCACATCCGCGCCGAGGTTTTGGAGGCGCTTGCTGAGATCTCCGGCCTGCTCGCGGGTGCGGGTGACTACGATTTTCTTTCCGAACAACGGACGCTTCTCGAACCAATTGATCTTGGCGCGCTCTCTGACCACATTTCCGATCACCGCCACCGCAGGCGATGAAAATCCGGCTTTCTCGGCGATGTCGGCGATGGTTTCCAAAGTTCCTTCGATGGTCCATTGCGATCCGGTGGTCGCCCAACGGACGAGTGCGATCGGCGTGTCGGCCGCGGCTCCATGCTCGATGAATGAGCTGGTGATCTCACGCAAACGCGCGACCCCCATCAGGAAAACTTTCGTGCCGGGAGCTTTCGCGAGCTGGGCGTAATCGATGGAGGTGTAGCCTTTGGTTGGATCTTCATGACCCGTGAAAATCGTGAGTTGGGTGTTGTGATCGCGATGTGTCACCGGAATTCCCGCATAAGCCGGACCGGCGATGGATGAACTGATTCCCGGGACGATTTCAAACGCCACGCCCGCATCCGCAAGCTCCGCCGCTTCTTCTCCGCCGCGTGCGAAAATCATCGGGTCGCCACCTTTCAGGCGCGTCACGATTTTTCCCGCTTTGGTGAACTCGACGATCATCTCGTTGATCTTGTCCTGAGGCACCGCGTGATCCTTCGCACGTTTTCCGACATAGATTTTTTCGCAGCCAGGCTTGGTCCAACGGAGCAATTCCGGACTGCTGAGCGCGTCGTAAACGAGTACATCGGCTGTTTCGATGCACTCCTTCGCGCGAAGAGTCACAAGACCGAGGTCGCCGGGGCCGGCGCCGACTAGATAGCAGATTCCTTTGGATGTCATTTGAGAGATTGGAAAAGTTTGAGTGCCGCTTGGATGGGATCGGTGTCCGTGGCAGAACCGATTTTAGGTTGCCCGCCGGCTTCCGGAAACACGCGGGCATGAAGATGGATTTGTGAACCTGATAGATGGGAATAGACCCCGACCGGGGTGTGGCAGCCGCCATCGAGCAAACGCAGGAACTCGCGCTCCGCCGTGACCTTGATCCAGGTTTCCGCATGGCCGATCTCGCTCGCCAACTCATGCGCCACGGAATCGCCTCTGCGAATCTCCAAACCGATCGCTCCCTGCCCTGCGGCGGGGAAAAAGAATTCTTCCGCAAGCCGCGTGCAATAGACGTCAGAAGATGCCGAAATCATTTCCTCATCACCGAAAGGGGTTTCCGGAAGATACCCCAATCTCACCAATCCCGCCTCGGCGAGCAGGATCGCATCGTAGTCTTCCCCCTGGGCGAGCTTTTCGATCCGTGTCGGGACATTTCCGCGCAAATCAATGATTTCCAGATCAGGACGCAAAAACTCCATTTGCTTGGCGCGTCTCACACTGCTGGTGCCGACCCGTGCTCCGGGTTGAAGCGCGGATAATCCACCCGCTTCCTTGGTCAGCAAAACATCCCTGACCGGCGCGCGTTCGAGGGTTGCCGCGAGCTCGAATCGCTCATCGATCACGGTCGGCATGTCTTTCAGACTGTGCACCGCGATATCCACCGAACCATCCGCCAGGGCTTCCTCCAGCTCCTTGATGAACACGCCTTTGTCGAACGTGCCTTCGGCCTTCGCGACATTGGCCAGAGAAACATCCGTTCTGCGGTCTCCCGTGGTTTTGATGATCTGGCGGCTGATCGACCAATCCGGAAATTTTGCCGACAACAGGCCTTCCGTGGCCGTGGCCTGAACCAAGGCCAGCTCGCTGCCCCGGGTGCCGATGATGATCTCTTTGCCTGTTCTGCTCATGAATTCGCTATGCGCCCCTCTCCATGCCGTTGGAACGGCTGTGTTGCAAGGTTAAGTCATCCTAAAATCCGCAGTGGCATTGGAAGTGAACCGCATCAGTCCCGAGCCTGCGGTGTTTCGCCCAAACTTACGCCCTTTTGGAAACCCCTGCGTCTTGGAAAACTTCTTGCAAAGCCTCTTTCCCCTCGCTACCTCCCCCCTCTCCACACGCCACCGCGTCTGGGTTTTCACGACGAGATTTTTATGAAATTAAGTAAACTGCTCGACCTAGATCACATCCTTTTGGATATGAAAGCGAC
>CBFGOP010000015.1:0-34573 GCA_965650415.1 uncultured Prosthecobacter sp.
TTGAGGTAGTTTCCCGGCAGGGCGCCGCTGCGAGGCAAATCGTCAATAAATCATCGATTGACTCATCGTTTCACGCGGTGGCCTCGGCAATGCCACCCTACCTTTCCCATACCCACTGTTTTTTTTGACAAAAAGCCGGGAGAGAGTCTATGTCCCTCCCGCAATCCATTTCAACCTTCATCAACCATGAGCACAGCAACAGCAGAGAAACATGTATTCCAGGCGGAGATCCAACAGCTATTGGATTTGGTGGTGCATTCACTCTATACCGACAAGGATATTTTCTTGCGGGAGTTGATTTCGAATGCGTCCGATTCGATGGAAAAGGTCCGCCATCTGGAAGGAACGGAGAAACATTTCAAGGACTCCGGTGACGAATTGCAGATCACCATCGAGGCGGACAAGGAAGCAGGTAAGGTGACGATCACGGATCGGGGTATTGGTATGACCCGCGAGGAATTGATTCAGAATCTCGGAACCATCGCGCACTCCGGAACCAAGGCGTTTCTCGAACAAATCAAGGCCAACGGCGGAAACTCCACGGGCTTGATCGGTCAGTTCGGTGTCGGTTTCTACTCCGCATTCATGGTGGCCGACAAAGTGGAGGTTTTCAGTCGCTCTTGGAAAGAAGACGGCGAGAGCTTGCGCTGGGAGAGCGATGGCAAGACGGGATACGAAATCGAAACCGTCGATGAGCTTCCGCGCGGTGTGAAGATCGTTCTTCACCTCAACGAGGCGAATAAAGAATTTGCCGATGACTTCCGCATCAAGGGACTCATCCAGCGCTACAGCAATTTCGTCGCCTTCCCGATTTTGATTGATGGCAAGCGGGTGAACGAGATCGAAGCAATCTGGCTGAAGAACAAATCCGACATCACGGATGAGCAATACAAGTCGTTCTATCAATTCGCCTGCAAGGGTTTTGATGAACCCTCCTACCGGCTTCATTTCAGCGCCGACGCACCGATTGCGATCAACGCTCTGATTTTCATCCCCGGGGACAATCCGGAAAAAATGGGCTTTGGGAAAGTCGATGCGGGCGTCGCGCTTTATTGCAAAAAAGTCCTGATCGATCCGGAGCCGAAAGGCCTGCTGCCCGAATGGTTGCGTTTCGTCAAAGGCGTGGTCGATAGCGCGGATCTGCCGCTCAATATTTCCCGTGAAACCATGCAAGACAGCGCGTTGGTTCGGAAGCTGAACGGAGTGATCACCAAGCGCATCATCAAGATGTTTGAGAGAGAGGCAGCTGCGGATCCCGAAAAATACCGCGGCTTTTACAAGAAATTCGAACGTTTCTTCAAAGAGGGGATCGCGACGGATTTTTCCAACAAAGATGCGCTCGCCAAACTACTCCGCTTCGAGACTTCTCTAACAAATTCCGGCGAGATGTGCAGCCTGACGGATTACGTGGGACGGATGAAAGAAGGTCAGGAAAAAATCTACTACCTCGTCGGGCCAAGTCGCGAGCAGATCGAGAGCGGCCCTTACATCGAAGCGTTCAAAGCGCGCGGTTTGGAAGTGATCTATTTCACCGATGCGGTGGATGAATATGTGGTCGATTCGCTCGGTGAATTCGATGGCAAGAAACTCGCATCCGTGCGTCACGCCGGTGTGGATCTGGAAGATGTCGATTCCGATACCGAGGCTCTCAGTGAGGATCAAATCAACGCTCTCTGCGAGTTTTTGAAAACCGAACTTGGAGAAAAAGTCACCAAGGTTTCCAGCGGTAAACGCCTGGTGGAAAGCCCGGTGATCGCTCTGGTTCCTGAAGACGGCATGAGCCCTCAGGTGAGGCAGATGATGAAGGCGATGGATGAGAACTTCAAAGACGAGGTCAAAGTCGAACTTGAGATCAATCCTCGCCATGGCCTGATCAAAAAACTTGCCGAAGCTCGTGAATCCTCTCCCGAGGTCGCGAAGTTGGTTGCTGCGCAAATGCTCGACAACGCCCTCATTTCCGCAGGGCTGTTAGATGATGCTCGTGAAATGATCCAACGCATGAACGCGCTGATGGAGAAGGCGATGAATTAGGTTGTTAGGTAGGGCGCAATCGCCGAGGGCGCCGCTGCGAACCAAATCGTTTATCAATCATCAATTGGCTTCTCGTTTCACGCGGCGGCCTTGGCAATGCCGCCCTACCTGCTGCGTTCATCAATCATCCGTTGACTCCTCGTTTTACGCGGCGCTCTCGGCGAGAGCGCCCTAACTAACGCGTCAGCCTTAACAATGCCGCCCCATTCCTCATCATCCAAGCGGCACCTCAAAGGTCACTGTCGTCCCCTCACCGGCGCGACTGTCGATTTCCACAGTGCCGGACATCCTCTCGGCACGGCGTTTCAAATTTCCCAATCCATGACCGGAGGGGGTAGAGGATTCTGGATCGAATCCGATGCCGTGATCCCTGACGATGAATCGGAACAGGGATGGCTCGATCACGACTTTCACCGTTACCTGAGAGGTATGGGCGTGCTTTCTAACATTATTCAAAACTTCCTTGAATGCCAAAAACACGTGCCTTCGGAACAACAAACTCAGCTCCCTGTCTTTGAATGCGGTGGGCTCCACTTCCATGGAGATATCCAGATGCTTGAGGATCATGTGCAAGGACTGGCGCATGCGGGTGATGAATTCCTTCAAGCTGACGGAATCCCGCTGGATCAGCCAGACGATGTCACGCATCGATGAAGACGCTTCTTCCGCGGCCGCGCGAATGGTTTCAAAATCACTTCTGGATTCTTCGTCGGTGCTGTGTTGGCCGCCGATTTCGCTCAATAGCACAATTCCTCCCAGGTTGCTGCCGATATCGTCATGCAGATCCCGAGCGATTTGTTGGCGCAGCTGTTCCGCTTCCCGTTTGATCAGCCCTCTTTGTCTGAGCGAAACCCAGATCCAGCCTGTGATGGCTGAAAGCAATGCTATCACGGCGAGAGCAATCAACCATCCGCGTATCATGGATGACTTGGTGATCCGTTCGATTTCCAAACTCGCCTTCTCCCTCTCCAACTGCCCGCGCTTGTTCAGCAAGCGCAGGTATTCCGGCCACTCGGTCAGACGGTAGCGACTCGTGTTTCCATCCACCAGATAAGCCGGTGCCCAACCCGAATCCTCGGGTTTGTTTGCGGCGTCGCTCACGCGCACCTCTTTGCCAAGAGCAAGATTCCGGTTCGATCCATATACCTGCATTTCCGCGAGGCCGAAGATGTAGAAATCATCCCGTGACCACATGTTGGTTGCTAGCAAACGGACGTATCTTGCGCTGATGTTCGGCACAACCACGTTGAGCGAGCTTCCGGATGGATATCCCAAAGCCATACCTCCCCTTGATGTTTTCCAGATGATCTCGCGAAATTCCGGGTCATCCGACAACTGCAGGATGAAATTTCTTGGGAACCCGCGCCCATCCACCACTTCGTAAGCATTCGATTCCAAGGGAAGCAGACGCACCTGCTCGATCCGCTCTGTTTTGCCCAGATCCACGAGGCACCATTTTCGGGCATTTTCTGGAATCGGACCCGAGATGTTTTGCATGATGAGTTTTTCACTCATGTAGCCTTGGGTTGGACTGGGAGTTGCCACTTCCACCGGCATTCCCAAAGTGCTCTGACCATCCACAATCCGCATCGGTACCCACTGCGGGAATAAATCCAGGCTGCTTGAATACGACATTTTTTCAGTCTGCGATGCCGCTACATTGATATTTCCCTCCATCACCATCCATTCCTCCATGGCCCAGAAATAAGCACCGTCGTTGAATGAATGCTTCAGAGAAGTGAATCGGACATATCTTCCCGCGTGAGGTGGAAATTCGTAAGTGAGCGGATAGCGCCCCGGGTTGGTCACATCAGCCTTGCTCCGATCCACCAGAACGATCGCATCGCGCATGTCGGGTTGATTGGAGATCTCAACGCGAAAACGTTTCGGAAAACCATATCCCTCACCCGATTTTCCGCGATAGTCGAGATTCACAGGTATTAGTGCGATCATGTCCACCTTGCGTTCGTTTCCAAGATCGATTTGAAGCCAGTCCGCCGTATCCTCCTTCGCCAGATCGCTACTCCGGTGTCCATAGCGGGAACCCCATGGTCGTTCCTTAGCCACAGGCAGCGAGCTCATTTCCTCCTCGATTTGATCCAAACGCTTCTCCATCCGCCTCAGCTCGGGCGATAGGATGCGGATCAGGGAATCGTCCGGCGCGGCATGCTCTTGCGCTCCTGCACCGGAGACTTGACACAGCATCACCCCTGCGATCATCCATTTCATCCAAAGAGGCTTCATCCCCGTGGACTAATCCAATTGAGGGTCCCTGTCATCCCAGAAATCCAAGTGGAGGGAGACGTCACATGATCGTGTGACTTGGCGAAATGAGATTTGAGCGTAAATTAGTTCAAATCCAAAAATCCCATGAGACCGAAAAAACTCCCTTACCTTGCCAAATTTGCTCTGATTTCATTTCTTAGCACTCTGTCCAGCCATACCGCCAACGCTTTGACTTATTACTGGGATAATAATGCCGACACGGCAGGCTTTGGCACAGCATCCGGAACATGGAGCGGCACGGGTTCATTGTTCACAGAATCACCCACTGGTGAGGTTGCTCCGACTGGCTCGGTGGTAACTTTGGCCGTGGATAATGTGTACTTTGGCGCAAACACGGTGGGTAACGCCATCGGATCAGGAACGATCGTGGTCGATGGGAATGTCACTGCGAATAGCATGTACTTCGAGCTCACGCCTTCCGGCACCTTGACCTTCGATGCCATCAACGGCGGTAAAATCACAACAGGTAACAGTCGAGTTGAATCCACTGAAACTGGGACAACGGTAATCTTCAACGCCGACTTTGTTGGTGCCACCACTCAATGGTTTGGTGCGGGATCAAAAACCATATATAATGGCAACTACAAGAACACTGGAAATTCTTCCGTTAGGGCTGGTCATACAGTCCAGTTCGGGAGCAACTCCACCATTGATCTATCAGGCAGGAACATAACCTTTGTCAGCGCTGAGGCGAACGGCACCATTCAATACAGCTCGAACAATGATGGAGTCATCACCGGTGCTATCGGTGGATCATCCACTACAAACAGAATCATCAAGGACGGTTCTGCTACCAGCACCCTGGCACTGGGGAGCGCGAACACCTACTTGGGCGAATATATCATTGATGCCGGTACTTTGAGATTTGCTGTAAGAGGCGGTCTTTACAACGCGGTGGATACGAACTGGTTGGCCAGCAAGATCAAGGTCGGCAACACAGGTGTTCTGGGACTCAACGTTGGCGGCACCAACCGATTCACTGTCGATGACGTCGCAACCATCCTCACCAACCTCGGTGGAGCCAATGGAACCAGCACAACCGGTTTTGCCGCGGGTTCCGCCATCGCGATCGACACCACAAACGCCACCGGTGATCAGACCTTGGCGGCTCTCATCGCTGACTCGACGGGAGATGGCGGTGGATCCCTGGGTTTCATCAAACTGGGAACAAACAATCTGATTCTGAGTAATGCCAATACTCACAGCGGCAATACCACTGTCAAAGGGGGTGTCCTCACTCTTGGAAACGCCCTAGCGATCCAGAACAGCGCCTTGGACACCACCAACAGCGTGGCGGGCGCTGCCACTGCAGGTCTCAGAATTTCCGATGGGATCACCAGCCTGACCGTTGGCGGCCTGATCGGTAACAAGAACTTCGAAGCCACCACCTCCGGCGTCTTCAGCACTGCCACCTCCAACTATAGCAACATCACCGCCCTTACCCTCAATCCCGGTTCCGGCATCTCAAATACCTACTCCGGTGTAATCACGGACGGTGCCACCGGAATGACCCTCACTAAAACCGGGCTCGGCACTCAGATCCTCGGCGGTACGAACACCTACACCGGTGCAACCACCGTTAGCGCTGGCAAGCTGGTGGTCAACGGTTCGATCTCCGCCAGCCCCCTGACCACCGTAGCTTCGGGTGCGACGATTGGCGGCTCCGGAACTGTGGGCGCTCTGACGATTTCCTCCGGCGGTTTTGTCACGCCTGGGAACAGCCCCGGTATCCTCAACGTGAACGGCAACTACATCCAAGCTGGAACCTACACCGCCGAGATCGATGGTCTCACCGCTGGAACTGGCCATGATCAAATCAGCGTCACAGGTGCCGTGGATGTCACAGGAGGTAGTCTCACAGCACTGTTCTCTGGCTCTTATTCCGCAGGCGCACTGATTTTCATCCTTTTGAACGATGGCACGGATTCGATCACAGGAATCTACTCGGGCTTGGCACAAGGGTCGACCGTCACGACTTACGGTGGTTTGAACTGGAATATCAGTTACTTTGCCGACTCCGAGGGCAATTCCTTCACCGGAGGCAATGACATCGCACTGCAAGCCGTCCTCATCCCCGAGCCGAAAGCCGCGCTTCTCGGTGCGCTGGGAGTCTTGCTCCTTCTCCGCCGCCGCCGCTAAGGCGGAACAAGTGGGAAAGTTGGCTAATTTTCTGTGAACAGGGAAGAGTCTGAAGGTCTGAAAGTCAAAAGTCTGAGTTTGAATCGCCGGAGCGATGGAAAAATCGTTTTTCGACCTTCTACACACGGCATTCTTCATCGTTCCTCATACGATCGTGCGACTAGGCGGGGGTGGGGGTTAGGGGATAGGTTTTAAACAAAGACACATAAAACCTCTTAAACTTATCCTCTCGTATGAATCCCAAAATCGTATTCTCCCGCTTTGTTCAGGCTGTTTTTGGAATTACTGTACTGGCAATTAGCCAGACTCAGGCAGTAAATATTTGGGATGGCGGCGCTTCTGACAACAACTGGACCTCGGCTCTAAACTGGGATAACGATGTTGCTCCCACGACAGCTGGTGTGACCTTTAGAGGTGATACACGGACTACTATTAATAACGACCGCACTGCAGCCACAGTGAGTGCTGGTTACACTTTTTCAAACAATGGCTTAACCGGCTTCATCAGCGGGTTCACTCTGAATGGTAACAGCGTCACCCTCGGCGGCAACATCATCACCACTGCCAATATCGCTGGCTCGACAATCACGAACACGATCAATCACGATCTGATTCTCAGCGCCACACGGATTATCTACACCAACCAGATGTCCAACACGGTGCAGCATAATCTCACGATTGATGGTGCTATAAGCGAGTCAGTCGCACTATCCGGCATCACCAAGTCGGGATACGGCACACTCACGCTCACGGGTGCGAATTCTTACACTGGCCTAACAACAATCACTGCCGGAACGCTCGTGCTCGACATGCAAAATGGCGGCGCCCTGAGTTCCTCCAGTGGTTTAGCTACTGGCGCGAATGCCCAATTTGGCACCTTCCTGGTGAAGGGTGCAAGCACTGGCTCAAGCGCGCAAACCATGGGAGCTTTCTCTACGGGTAATAATGCCGGATTAAAAATCGTGATAGATCCAAACGGCGGCACTGGGACGACGCTCACCCTGGGGGATGCATGGACAATCGGGTCGGGGACTTATGTTTTGATTGATTATTCCTCCGCCAACGTGGGGACTCGCCAAGTTGTCACCGCAGGTGCCACGACAGGTGCTACTCTATCCAATGGGATTTATGGCAAGGTGCTCGTCAAGGATTCAGCAGGTGTGGTCGGTTTCGCAACCCGCGCAGCCGGAGTCGATCAAGCGATTACCCGCTACGATGACACAACGGGCACCACCTTGTTGGGTAACAGCAATTCCAACATCACCAACTTCACAACCCTGAACACCGTCTATACCTCCGGTGTTCTGAATTGGACAGGGGTCACAGCCCGCTCAGTCAACTCCTTGACCATTGATACCACCAACAACGGTGGCATCATTGATCTTGGAGTCTCTACGAATACTTTAACACTTACTGCAGGAGCGATCCTTTTTAAGGGAGCCAACGACGCGACTCTAACCGGCGGACGAATTGGAGCAAGCAATGCTGATAATCAGATCCACCAGACAGGTACTGGCACGCTCACCATCAACAGTCTGATAGGTACTGGTAGTGGTCTAATAACCAAGAACGGCTCGGGCACCTTGGTGCTCGGTGCTGAAAATACTCATAGTGGTTCCACCGCCGTCAATGAAGGCATTCTCAAGCTTGGAGCAGCAGGAAATGGCACCAACACACCACTTGGGACTGCTGTGGGCGGTACACGTGTTAACAGCGGCGGGACATTGGATATGAATGGCTTCACGCTTAGCACGGCTGAGGCAGTCACACTCAACGGCTATGGACATTTGGGTGGCGGTGCTCTTGCAAATAGCGGAACAACAGCCGCCTCATGGTCGGGCGCGTTAACTATCCAAACAGCCTCGAGCATCATCGCCAGTGGAGGAGACATTAATCTGACTAATACAACAACAGTGAATATCGGACAAGGACTGACTATTGGTGGCACGAAGGACACCACGATCTCCTTCGCGATGAGTGGCACCGTAGCAAACGGATCGAGTGCAAGGCTCATCAAAGAAGGTTCCGGCACGCTGAATCTGGCTGGCACCGTCGCCTCTACCTATGCAGGTGGCACCGCCGTCACTGGAGGCGCGCTAGTGTTCCGCAACACCAATGCTAAATCCGCATCAGGCACGCACACCTTCGACGCAGGCACGACTCTTGGTCTGGGAGTAGGCAGCACTGGTTTCTTCGACTCCACTGATATCACCAACGCTTTCTCCGGCACCATGACCGGAAACCTCAGCAACGTCACGGTCACGGCAACCACCAGTGTCGGCATCGATACCACCGCTGGTGACTTCACGCACAGCGCAGACATCACCGGTAGCCCGACTAAAGGTCTTACCAAATTGGGTGTCAATAAACTCATTCTCTCTGGCGCTAACACTTACACCGGACCGACTACGGTTAAAGTCGGCACGCTTGCCGTCAACGGCTCAATCACCTCTGCCGTCACCGTCCAAACCGGTGCCATCCTGCAAGGCAGCGGAAGTATCACTGGCAGCGTGACGATCCAAAGCGGTGGTTTCCTTTCCACCGGAAACAGCATTGAAAGCCTCACTATCACCGGCAACCTTACGCAAAACGCAGGCTCCACTTTTGCCTATGAAATCAACAATGATGCCGCATTGGCAGTAGCTGGTGATCTCACTGCTGTCAGTGGAAACGTCACTCTGGATAGCGGTGCGGTGCTGACCCTCACCGAACTGGGCATAGGCTCATGGGGAGTTGGTGAAAAGCTCACCCTCCTGAGCTACTCGGGAGCATTGAGCGGACTCTTTACCTATAACAGCGCCACGCTCGCGGATGACAGCACCTTCGATTTCAGCGGAGCCACCTGGCAGTTCAACTACAACGACACCGTCGCAGGCAGCAACTATACGGGTGATCTTCTTGGCTCGAACTTTGTGACCATGACCGTCATTCCCGAGCCGAAAGCCGCGCTTCTCGGTGCGCTTGGAATACTCCTTCTTCTTCGTCGCCGTCGATAAAACCTTGAACTCAAACTTGCATGCACTCCCACAGATCACCACTTACCAGTGCCTTTTTGGGCGCTGCGTTACTTGCGGGTTGTAATTCTGCATATGCCGTGGACTACACTTGGGATGGAGGAGTGTCAGCCAATCCCGCCTGGGGACAAGCAGAGCTCTGGGTGGGTAATGTCACTCCTACATTCAACGACGGCACCAACATTATCTTTTACGCATCCGGCACCACAAGATTCGACAACTATCTTGGTTCTGACCGTATTATTGGTGGTTTGACTTACAACGATAATGCCGACAGTGATGTTACGACCTATGTGCAAAGCTTCTCTAATGTCGCCGTAACCCTCACACTTGGTAGTACAAGCATTGCCCCGACGATCAATGTAGCTTCAGGCGCCGCTGGCAACTTCGCGATTTCGAACACAGGCGTCGTTGCCGGTTCCGTGGTCCTTGCCAACAATCTCACCATTACCCACAACGGCAGCGGCACTTATTCGATCAATCGCCCGATCACGGGTAATACCTATGGGATCACCAAGGCCGGTAGCGGCACACTTATTCTAGCTGGCACGAACACTTACACTGGAGCCACCACAGTTACGGGTGGAACACTCTCGCTCACAGGAACTGGCAGCATCTCTAACAGCTCGACGATTCAAGTGGATGGCACAGCGACACTCAATGTTTCGGGTCTGACAGGAAATTTTACTGTCGCCAGCGGCCAGACTCTTAGAGGTGCGGGCACGATTCTCGGAGCCGGCAAAACCGTCACGGTCAACGGCACACTTGCCGCTGGCAACGATATTGAAAGCCTCACCATCACCGGCAACTTGACGCAAAACGCGGGCTCCACTTTTGCCTATGAAATGAACAAAGATGCAGCCGCTGTCGCGGCTGGTGACCTCACTGCCGTCAGTGGAAATCTCACGCTTGGCAGCGGAGCGCTACTTACCCTTACCGAACTGGGCTCCGGCTCATGGGGCGTGGGAGAAAAACTGACGCTCCTGAGTTACTCCGGCTCGTTGACAGGTCTGTTCACCTACAACAGTGCCACGCTCGCGGATGACAGCACCTTCGAGTTCAGTGGAGCGACTTGGCAGTTCAACTACAACGACACCGTTGCAGGCAGCAACTACAGCGGTGATCTGCTTGGTACGAACTTCGTGACCATGACCGTCATTCCCGAGCCGAAAGCAGCCCTTCTCAGTGCGATCGGAGTTCTGCCGCTTCTTCGCCGCCGCCGTCGCTGAAGCTTACTCCTACGCCAAGGCTTCGGAGCACGAGACGGCGGCCAAGGCCGTCGCTGAGAGCGTACAGTCTAAAGAAAGAAATTACCAACAATCAGCCAATTCCAGTTTTATGTCTTCTGTCTTCTCCTCTTCTGTTTACTCCCCCGATTTAAGATTGAACGACCCTTCCGCTTCTCTCATGTTGGACTCAGTGAAAACGGAAGCAGAAATCTGGTTGGTGGAGGATAATGAGATTTTTGCCACGGGAGTGCAGCGTGCGATCAATCGCATTCCCGGGATGAAGTGCGGGGGAAAATACAAGTCTGTCGAGCAGGCGCTTGCCGCCTTGCAAGCCGGCGGCAAGCCCAAGGTGATTTTGTTGGATGTGCAGTTGCCGGGGATGGATGGCATTTCCGGACTATCGCATTTCAAGAGCTTGGCACCGGAGACTCAGATCGTGATTCTGACGGTGTTTGATGATGCGGATAAAATCTTCCGTGCGATTTGTGCGGGGGCATCGGGTTACATTTTGAAATCCTCCTCGTCCGCCCAAATTTCCGAGGCGCTCGTGCAGGTGATGGACGGCGGCGCGCCGATGACGCCCGAGGTTGCGCGAAAGGTGTTGGATGCGTTCGCAAAACGCGACGGACAACAGGCACAGGGTGAACCAAACGATTATGATCTGACTCCCCGCCAGTGTGATATTTTGCGTCTGATGGCGGATGGACTCGTGAAAAAGGAAATCGCCGACACCCTGGAAATCAGCGTGAATACCGTCTCAACACATATCCAGCGGGTTTACGAAAAACTCCATGTTACCACCAATACCGGTGCGGTTGCCAAAGCCCTGCGCGAAGGCCTGATTTGAGGCAATTTCCATCGCTTTATCGGGTTGAAAACCCTTGGCAATTTTGGAGCTGTATCTCGGTATCCATTCCCCAAACGGGATCAGATGTCACCTATTTGTAGTATTTACATTATATTGCAAAATGTAATATTGACCATAGTCTTCTGAATAGAAGTAGGCATCCCATGAGATTCAGCAAAAAAGCACCTTTTTCCTATTCCAAGCTCGCATGGAAGGCGGCAGACAAGGGTTTCGCTCTGGTAGCGACGATCATGCTGATGGTCATGCTTTTGATTCTTTCTGTTGGTGTGTTGTCGCTTTCATCCACCACCATCAGACAATCGGCCCAAGAAGACGACATGCAGGTCGCCCGCGCAAACGCCCGGATGGGGTTGATGATCGCCATCGCCCAACTTCAGGAAACGATGGGTCCCGACCGCCGGATCAGCGCCCGAGCACTCACTTTGGCAAAGGACACACGGGTTGGCGCGACTCTTACCGCAAGCGACCCGAAAGCATGGTGGGTCGGCGTCACAGGAACGAACCTCAACTTCGGATTGGACAGCACCAGTGCCGTGTCCACCGGCAACCCCGCTGCGGTCTGGCTGGTATCCGGTCTCAACCCCGGCACAACCCCTGCAAGCCAACTTGGCCAGACATTCTCCAACCCTGCGACGATGTTTGGCGAATATAGCATCGATTTGACACAGACTGGCGGTCAACCTCTCACCGCAGGGATTGTCGAGGTCGCCGTGGAAAATCCGAACCGCAAGGGGGGCTATGCCTACATGGTGGATGATGAGGGGATGAAGGCGCAATTGTCGCCCAGCGATGTCAACTTGGTCAACACGGCGATTCCCGTGAAACTCGGCGATCTAACACCCGGAGCCTACGATCTCGGCATTCTCGATGGGATGTCCGACCTCAGCTCCAACGCAGTTTCAACCTACAGCAAACTGCTATCAGTCGGAGATCTGGCACTGATCGGCGGAGATACCCAGCTCGCTGCCAAGAAACGACTCGGCTATACCACCTTTTCCCGCGGTGTGCTGTGTGATGTCAAAAACGGCGGACTCAAACGCGATCTCACCGTGGCGTTCGAGTCGGATACCGCATTCAGCGCGGTATTTCCGAGAGGGACTGGAAATTACACATCCGACTACCTTTGCATCGATCCTGACAAGTTGAGCAGTAGCAGCGAACTGCAACAAAACGGCTACATCCATTGGGAGATGTTCAAGGATTTCTACAACATCAAGAAATACATCAAGACCCACACTGATGGGACGAAGTATTTGGATCCGGTGCGATACAGCAAAGCAGGTGTTTATTCGGGTAACAATGGCGCCGAACTCGGTGGATGGGCCATAAATCCGGCGGTGGATCCAGCCGGCAGCCCAGCGGGTTCATTGCTCATGGCTGGACGATTGGGGCCTCATGCCATTGGAAATGCAACCACCACTCAGTATCCCGGCATATCCGACATACCATACGGTGACTATAAGGTGGATGACACAGCTTCACAACAACCCAAGAATCACAAGGAATTCAAACATAGCCCAGTAATACCCATCTTGCAGAGAATTCAAGCCAACGCGTGGTTAGAGTATATCGACTCGAAAACGCTGCGCACCCATGCGCAGATGTGGAGTTCCCACTACAATCCATACAACATCGCCCTCAATATTTATGGGGGCAGTGGAGGACCGAGAATTCTCGGAGCACCTCGAATTACCGCTACGATGAGCCCTCGTCCGCTATGCCGTATCAAGAATCCCGATGGCACTTATGGACCTAACACCTACCTGGATCGCGAGGCGTTTACGCACAACAAAGCACAGTTTAATTCCAAAAGTCCGGTTATGGCACTGCCAGGACGATCGCACGTGCTGGCATACGAGAAGAGTGGATCATGGACAGAAAGCCAAGACGCTTTTCTTTACAACGATGTGGTCAAAGATCTAACGGTTGAAAGCATCTTTCGAGATGTCGAATTCCTCGCGGATCTTCCACCGAACGTCAATTTCACGATAAACATGTCCATGCAGAATGCGTCCCTCCATCATGGTGTGGATGACAACATGGGTGGTGGCGGGAATATGGAAGTGTGCCAGTCATTTTGGGCTCCATTCGCATGGGATAACGCAACTGGTGGAAACCCGAGACCCGGAAAATTGTTCGCTTGGGGATCGATTCCCGTTAACACGCTCAATGAGAACCGGATGGCATCTCTGGGATTCAAATTGAGAACTACGCGTGAACCAAACTCAACCATCAGGCCACTTGTTGACGCCAACATCCGCTGTATGCTTGGCAACACCCGCTGGGATTCGCCCCTCAACTTGCCATTACTGGCTTCCTATTCAGCTGCGGGCTCTGGAGTCGAAAACGAGATGATCATGCAGATGTCGACGGTGGATCAACCCAAGGGCTACACCTATTGGGGTGCTGACCGCGATCCTTCGTTTGGTACGGATCGCGTGGTTCTTTTCGATATTCCTCGTTCCGATTTGATTTCACTCGGTCAGTTGCAGCATGCCAACGCGGGCAGATTCAGCTATGAGCCCACTTACATCGCTGGCAATTCCTACGCGAATCCCCGGATCTCCCAGACGAATTGGAAAGCGGCCATCACCGATACTTTCAGCACCTCGGCGAGGGGCTTGGGAATTTTTCCCATCAACGGTTCGTTCAACCTCTATGACGCCTCCTATATCGTGAACGAGGTGCTGTGGGATCGCTACACGTTCACGACCATTCCGCAAGTTGCGGACAACGCCACAAATCTAACGGAATCCGCACCGGACGACACGTATTTCGGAAACCTTGTCAGCGGATCAGCGAATCTGGCAAATGCGAGATATCTGCCATATGTTCCGCAGGGATCGAACTTCAACCGGACAACCCTGCAAATGGTCAATGACAAGACCAACAGCACAGGCGCGTTTTATCACAATGCCGGCCACGTTCTCGTAGATGGCGCATTCAATGTGAATTCCACCTCAGTCGATGCATGGGAGGCTTTCCTCTCGACCACTCACGCACTGCCTGTCGCCAAGATTAATGACAAGGGTGTTGTGACCGGTTTCGAAACCAATGCCGAGGGTGTGCGGTTTCCGAGAGTGATGAGCGTGTTTGGAGAAGGGGTGAAAAAAAGCAGCCTGGATGAAAATTTTTGGACAGGGTTTCGCGAACTGGAACAGACCGAGGTCAGGGAGTTGGCTGAAGCCGTGGTCGATGAGGTTGAAAAACGCGGGCCATTTCTCAGTATGGCGGATTTTGTGAATCGGAAATTAGTGACGGGAGATCTGGGAAAGTCCGGCGCGCTTCAAGCTGCCCTCGACAATACCGTGAACAAGGACATCGACTCGGATTTTGCACAAGGCAATCAAGGTGCTGGATTTCCGGGTCAGCTTCTGCAAGGCGATGTGTTACAGGCGCTGGCGCCATACATGACGGTAAGATCCGATGTGTTCACGATTCGGGCTTATGGTGAAAGCGTGGATACAAAAACCGGCAGAGTTCTCGCACGTGCGTGGTGCGAAGCGAGAGTGCAGAGGGTTACCGATCCCGTATCTTCGAGCGGGACAGGAAGTTTTTTGAGTGAGCTGACGAATCCCACTTCCAAGTTTGGCAGGAAGTTCAACATAATTTCGTTCCGCTGGCTCAACGCAAATGAAATCTGATATGAAGCTGATCCAATCTACCTTTTTTTGCTTGGGAATATTTTTTCTAACAAGTGGCACATGGGCGCAGGAGGCTTCGGTGGTCAGTGTCAGAACCATGCAGTTGGGTGGAGATGGTATGCCGGAATTGTTCGTGAGAGTCGCGAATGAAAAAGAGCCTGTGAAATTGAGCTGGCTCACCACCCAGCCGACCGAACCCATGCAGGTTCTCCACGATGGCAATCTGAAACTTCTGAGCCAAGCTCCGAATGCCGAAGGCAAGATGATCACACAAGTTGCCAAATCCATGGTTCTGCCGCCATCTTCGAAAGAAGTTCTCTTGCTGGCATGGAACGATGGCAGCGAGGTCAAATATGTCATGATTCAGGACCAGTTTCTGAATGCGAAATTCAATGACTGGCTGGTGATCAACGCCAGCGTCAGTCCGGTCGCCCTTAAAGTGGGTGATGACCAAAAGCCGATCAGGGTCGATGCCGGGAAATCACTGGTTTTCAGTCCGAAGATTGTGGAAGGCAAAGGAGTCGAGGTGATCGCACAAACTTTGCGCAAAGGCGAAATGAAAACCTTCCTTTCATCCTACTGGCCGGCATTTGCAAAACAACGCACGATGATCATTTTCTATGACGACGGTGAAAAGATGCGCGCGAGAAGGATCAGCGACCGTTTCCTCGTGAAGAAAGAGGAAACGAAGGAACCATGAGGTTCCATTTGTTGAAATTTATCGGATTACCGGAATGACTCGGAACCGCTCGCGAGCAGGATCAGCCTCTGGCAGGAAAATGGGTTGGTTCAATCAGGCTCATACGATTGGATGACTGACTGACTGAAAGGTTTTCAGCTTTAATCATCGTTCTAGGTGGGTGGTCGGCAGCAAGATGTTTGGCGGCTTCATTTCAAAAACATCAACACAACATGCATATTTCATCCAAAACCTCTCTCATGTTCTGCGCTTTGATCAGTGCCGCAGCAATTTCGATTGTCTCGGCCGAGCCGAAAAAATGGGACAACGACCCCAAGGGTATCAAAGTTTTCATTCTTGCGGGCCAGTCAAACATGGTGGGTTACGGCAAAACCGAAGATGGCGGCAATCCCGAGTGGAAGCCCGGCGACAAGAGCGTGCCCAAGGAAATCAAGGGCGGTGTCGGCTGCCTGCGCTATATGGCCTTAAACAAGGACAAGCATCCGGAATACGACTACGCTTCGCTTCTGACCGATCCCAGCAAACCCGAAACCAGTCCGTGGAAGACCCGCAAAGATGTGAAAGTGTGGTGGCGAAACGGCCACAGCGGCCAGTTGGGTGGTGAGATCCGCAAGGGTGATCTCGGTCCTCCGTTTCAAGGCGGCAGCCCCAGTTGGTTCGGCCCCGAGTACGCTTTCGGCCAAGTGATCGGCGACTATTACAAGAATGACGACGTGCTCCTCATCAAGACCGCCTGGGGTGGTCATTCTCTCAACGGAAACTTCCGTTCTCCCACCATGGTCGAAAAACGTGGCGGTGAAATCGGCGCATCCTATCAGGCCATGATCGAATACACCCACGAATGCCTCGACAATCTGGGTGAACATTTTCCCGAATGGAAAGGAAAGGGATATCAGATTGTCGGCTTCGGCTGGCACCAAGGGTTCAATGATCGCGTCAGCAAAGCCGATTCTCCTCTCTACAAAGACAACCTCCCCGACTTCATCGCGGATGTCCGCAAGGAGTTCGCCAATCCCAATCTGCCTTTCGTGATCGCCAGCACTGGCATGGGATACAAAGAGGGCTCTCAAGAGGAATCACCCTATGCCGGCTACAGCGAAGTGGAAAAAGCCCAGCTCTGGGTGGCCGGTGTGGACAAGCCTGCCAACGTGCTTTCCATCGACACCCGTCCTTTCGGGCGAGACCCGCAAAATGCCGTCAGCACCTTGGGCCACCACTGGAATCATAGCGGCTACAGCTACTTCATGGTTGGTAAGAGCTTGGGGGACGAGATGGTGAAACTGCTGGATAAGAAATGAAATTTCACACCATGAAATCCAACCTATTTTCGGCAGTTGCCTTCACTTGCTTGCTCGTCACGTCCCATGCCCATGCGCAAAAAATGCCATGGAAGGATCCGAAGTATTCCACCGAGGTTCGTGCCACACAGGCGGAATCGCGACCGGGGCCTAACGAAACCGGTTGGACCGCATGGATGAAACATCACGAAGACCGCAAGCGTTGGTGCGCAGAGCAGGAAGTCGATCTATTGATGGTGGGTGACTCGATCATTTTCGAATGGCGACGCAAGGGTAAAGAATCCTGGGATAAGTTTTACGGCAATCGCAATGCGGTCAATATCGCTTCAAGCGGCGACTCTACCTACCATATGCTCTGGCATTTTCAGAACGGTGGACTTGATGGGATGAAGGATCACCATCCGAAACTCGTCGTGCTAATGATTGGCACCAACAACCGCGGAATTCCTGAGCTGAAAGGTCACGACACAGCCTATGGTATTTTGGCTTTGCTTAAGGAAATTCATGCCAAACTGCCCGAATCGAAAATTCTTCTCATGCCGATTTTTCCGCGTGGCAAAACTCCCAACGACCAATTGCGCCTGCGCAATGATGAAATCAACCAAGTTATCAAAACCTATGTGGATGACAAAACCGTATATTGGCTGGATATCGGCCATATTTTTCTCGACGACAAAGGCAATCTTAAAACCGATTTGATGCCCGATGGGGTGCATCCCAACGAGGAAGGTTATCGCGTCTGGGGTGCTGCGATGGAGCCAACCCTCCAAAAATTTTTATCCAAATAACACAAGCAACCGTTGATCCAAATGCCACATCTTACGAAAACCATCATCCCTGTGATCCTCGCAGCGATCACCGCGATGACCCATGCCGCACCAAAAACCGTTTTTCCGAATCCGGATTTCACCAAAGGCGAAACCATTCCCAATGAGGCTCCGAAAGATTGGAATCTCGGTCCGACCGGTGCGCGCGGTTGGATGTATACCGGCAAGTTTGGAACTCGTGAAGCGAGGCAGATTTCCATCACCAAAGTTGAGGAAGGTTCTCCTGCTCATAGTCTGTTAGAAACGGGTGATGTATTGTTGGGGGCTGGTGGCAAACCCTTTTCCTATGATCCAAGACAGGAGTTGGGTAAGGCTTTGACCGCCGCAGAAGCGAAAGACGGCAAACTGACTATCACCCGTTGGCGCGATGGGAAAACGGATGAAGTGGTGGTGAATCTTCCGGTGCTCGGAAGCTATAGCCCGACCGCTCCCTACGATTGCGAAAAATCGAAGCGCATCCTCGAACTGGGTTGTGAAGCGCTCGCCAAGAGAATGGAGCAGCCGGATTACAAGGATAACGGAATTTCCCGTTCCCTCAACGCGCTCGGACTCTTGGCCAGCGGAGATCCGAAATATATGCCCCTCATCAAGCGGGAGGCCGACTGGGCGGCCAATTATGTCGCTGGTGGATACGTGACATGGTGGTACGGCTACGTTTCCGTGTTCCTGGCTGAGTACGCGATCAAGACCGGCGACAAATCGGTCTTGCCCGGACTGCGACGGATTGCCTTGGAGGCGGCCAAAGGCCAGAGTGCCGTAGGTTCTTGGGGACACGGTTACGCGTTGCCAGATGGGCGACTCGGCGGATACGGCATGATGAACTCACCGGGTATTCCGCTGACCATCGGACTCGTGCTGGCACGCGAGGCGGGCGTGAACGACCCTGAGGTCGACCTCGCCATCAAACGCAGCGGCAATTTGCTGCGCTTTTTTGTCGGCAAGGGATCGGTTCCTTACGGTGACCATGAGCCATTCATGCAAAGCCATGAAGACAATGGTAAGAACGGCATGGCCGCGGTGCTTTTCGATCAGCTTGGTGAAAAAGATGGAGCCGAGTTTTTCTCAAAAATGAGCACTGCCTCCCATGGTAACGAGCGCGACCAAGGGCACACCGGCAACTTTTTCAACATGACTTGGGCGATGCCCGGAGTGGCTCGTAGCGGTCCTCATGCGACTGGCGCGTGGATGAAGGAGTTCGGGAGCTGGTATTTCGACCTGGCGCGCAAATGGGATGGATCGTTTCCCCATCAGGGTCCGGCACAGGCTCGCGATGATTCCTATGCCAAATGGGATGCCACGGGTGCTTACCTTATTGCCTATGCGATGCCTCTGAAGGCAATCCGTCTAACAGGAAGCAAGCCGTCCGTTTCGACCCAGTTGGATCAGGCGGCGGCGAGACAGGTGATGTTGGATGGTGTAGGATTCGAGAGTTTTGGGGTTTTCACGGCATATGACGAGCTGGATCCCGATCATTTGCTGGAGCTGATCGGGAGTTGGTCTCCGATCGTCCGCGTTCGTGCCAGCGCCACGTATCTGCGCCGGGGAATGCCCATCGATCCCTTGCTATCGATGTTGGATCGACCATCCGTTGATGCGCGACTTGGCGCCTGTGAGGCGCTTGCTCTTTTCAAGGATAAGGCCGAACCTGCTGTGCCAAAGTTACGTGAGATGCTCAACGCGGACCATCTCTGGCTGCGCATCAGGGCTGCGGAGGCGCTGAGTGCGATCGGAAAACCGGCGATGGTGGCGGTTCCTGACATGTTGCGCATGGCTGCGAAAGGTCCTAGCAAAGCAGATCCTCGCGCCATGGAGCAACGTTACCTTCTCAAGATTCTTTTCAATTCACGAAACGGCATTCTTGGAAGATCTCTGGAAGGTGTGGATCGTCAGCAGCTGTATTATGTTGTCCGTGCGGGTCTGAAGAACGAGGACGGGCACGCGAGGGGCGCGTTAGGCACGGTTTATCAGAATCTGAGCTACGATGAGCTCAAGCCCCTGATGCCTATCATTGTTGCTGCGATCAAAGACAAATCGCCGAGCGGTGAAATGTTTGACGGGCAAATTCAGGGTGCCGGCCTTCATTTGCTGAGCAAACACCGTGTTGAGGAAGGCATACAGATGATTGCTGACTACATCCGTCTGATGAAACCTCATGGCAGCCAGACCCAGGTTCCGGTTTATCTGGCATTGCTGAAAAACTACGGCGTTCATGCCAAGCGTGCGATTCCCAGCTTGGAGAAATCCATTCACTATTTTGAAAATGAGGAGAAGGATTTCCCAAAAGCCCTGAGCTTGCAGAAAGCCGAGATGGTCCGCAAGGCGATTGAGGAAATCAAAAACTACACCGACAAACCGGAGCTGATCCGGTTGCCGCGCTAGAGCTTCAACCAAGCATTCTGACGAAACGAATGAGAGGCGGCATCTTCAGGATTTCCAAGCGCCATTGCAGGAGCTTGGCTGTCTGAACGGTTCTAAGGGACACTGAAGGTGATACCATGATAGTCCATTCTCTCGTGGGATTTGTCCCAGTGGAAAATGCAGATTTCACGGCGGCTCTCGTAGATCGCAACACTTGAAGAGCCGATCATTTTCCACTTTTCGGGCGCATCGCCAGCCGCGCTGAAGCTCATGGCAATTTTCAGAGATTCACCCTGTGCCGTGGGGTGCTGAGGATTCAGATCTCCGGGGCCGAGGATCATGGTTTCCTCGCCAAACTCGACTTTTACCCTGTGTTGGCTGCCGTTGAAAAACAGCCAGCCTCCCGGTTTGAAGGAAGATAGATCCTGCGTCTTGACTTGGAAAATCGGTTTTTTCTCATCTGTTAGATCGGGAATCAGAATGACGAGCGTGTTCATGACGCCATCGGAAATTTGAAATTTCGCAAGCTCTCGGGTGGTGGTTTCTCCGGCATTTTCGGTTTTTTGGATAATACGGATCAGTCCATCCTCGGGAATTTCGAACGGTTCGCTCACACTCCGCTTGGAGACCGCAAGCTCCTTTGTCTTTTCACCCATCTCCAGAGTGATGGGATTGTTGATCAGCTCGGGAAGATGGGTCGTTACGATCCATGCGGTTCTGCCCTTCGCTTGGCTGCTTCCTTTCTCAGAACTATCGGCAAACACGAAATTGGAAAAACAGAACAAGGAGAACAGACAGGAAAATAAGAGATGTTTCATAGGGGTTGAGGCGGGGTTTTACAGAACCACTTCCAAGTGCGTGTCAATGATCTGAAAATGTCAGTCCGTGATAGTCCAGTCTCTGGTATTCTTCATCCCAACTGAATATGCAAATCTCCCTGCGAGTCGGATAGAGTGCGATCGTTGAGGCACTTATGATACGCCACTGGTTCTTGGTGGGGTGGTAAAAACTGTAACGGACAGGGATATTCATCACCTGGTTTGATTTCGGAGAAACATAGACCTTGTCCTGACCGGGCTCTACCAGAAGGTTCTCTTCGCCAAGCGAGACTCCTACCTTCAGGTTGGTCAGGTTCATGTATAGGGAGCTGCCTGCGGTGAACTTGGAGAGGTCTTTGATGCGGGTGTTAAAGATCAGGTCCTCAGGTTTCTTTGCCGTGGGAACCAAAATAATCAGGGCCTTCTTCATCTCTTGCGGAATCACTGCCTGCGCCAGAGTCTGGTAGGTCGGCTTATCCGGATTTTCCGGGTTGCTGATTTCTTTTACCAATCTGATTGTGCCGTCAGCCGGAATCTTGATCGGCTCGCTGGCGGCACGTTTTGATAGGGTGACCTGTGTCAGCTCCTTTCCTGCCATCACTTTCACCGGATTTTCCAATCCCTCGGGAATGCTTGTGCAGATCAGCCACGCGTTGCGACCCGCGCTATCAATGCTCGCGCCTTCCCCGGGATTCTGTGCCAACAGCGGGATGGAAATGGCGCTGGTGATGGCCACGATCAGGTTGGTTATACTATTCATAATTCGCATCTTTGTCGCAGGATCATATCTCGGAGGAGTTCAGCCATCTGAAATTCTGAATGCGGAATTTCCTTCCGAATTTACGGTTCGTTTCCGAGAGGTCGGTGTTGTCGGAGAATGTGCCATCTGCCGCCATGATGCGTGATGGCTCGGTGCTGTCATCGCTCGAATCCGTGTATTCGCTGGTTCGTTGCACGATGGCCTCACACCAGGCGCGTGCCACCACTTTACCGTTTGTGTCGAGCGCTTCTCCATAAGCGCGGATCTTGAATGTATCATCCCGAACTGACAGGGTGTTGGCGATGGGCTTGAGCAGGTCCGACTGGATCACGTATCCGGGTATGCCTGAGAAGCGGGAGCCTACCGCTGCCTCAGGTGTGGCGAATTCATGATCTCCGAGATCGGATGTCTCCAACATGAAGTCCGGGCCATTTTTGAAACGGTAATTGATGGAAGCAGGATCAGGAGAATTGTCATCGTAATCGATCGCGCTCTGCAAGGCTCCCATGGTTCCGAGCTCATCGTCGGAGAGGCGGCGGTTGATGAATTCCGCAAAGTTGAGAAATGGGCCGCGCAGCTTGACCTGTTTGACGCACTGTTCGGCAAGTTTCATCAACTGTTCGTCATCGAGGAACCTTACTCCGGACCAACCGTTGGATCCGTCCGGCATGGTGGCTCCGTATTCAGGATCATCCATTTCCTCGCCCGATACCTCAGTATCAAAACGTGAGATGGCAACGCGTTTGCCGCTGGGAATGTCGATATTTTTCAGAGTTCCATTCTGATCCCGATAAACCAGCTTCCGCTCACGGATCCCCGCAAAGAGAGCATACCAGGCTTCGACGGATGTGCTGTTCACGTTGAACATGCCCTCGACCATGAGATTTTTGGCGGCCTTGAGATAGCCATCGCTTGCCTGTAGTTCGGTTTTCACGTCCGCAGCCGACTTGTTGTTAGATTCGTAGCGGTAGCGGGAATTCGGCAACGGATCGCCGGCGACCATGCGGTCGATGTTCTGGCTCAGGTTGAGTGCGGAGCTTGCATTGGGCCGGGTTTGATCCGCCAGGGAAGATACGAAGTAATCATCCCACAACGCATCGTTGAGGAGGAACACATGATCCCAGTAGTCGCAATAGGCCCGAGTGTTGTTTGGTGTTGGCGCCGGCCAGTCGAGCGCCCGATCGGTCGGATCCATGCTGATGGAGTTTTCGAAAAGGCGGTAGACGTCGTTCCGGCGGATGATGGGGTGCATGAAGGAATTTCCGATACCCGGCCCGGTCACTCCGCTCTGGTATGCAACCGCTTTGTATTCCGCGCCGTAGAAGGATTTGAATGTGCGCGGATTACCAGCTGTGGAGGGGATGAACAAATGCGAGAGATCGCTTCTGATATTGGTCCACCCCGGGTTGATACGCATGCCTGAGAAGGAGGCGAGACTTGAAATGGGTGATGTGGGCAACTCAAGCGATGATACCTGGGAGATTTTCTCGAAAGGGTTGGAACCTGATCCCAGAAGCGCCTTGCCACCGATGTGTGAGACGACTTTCGGAAGTTCCGACATGGAGATCGGACCAAAATTCATCACATAGGGATTTTCGATACGCTGGGTATGAAGAGTCTCGGCATTTTCAGAGGCATACATGTTGTGCCCGAAGTAGAACGGTGCTCCGTAAATCCAGTTTTTCGAGCGCCAATCCCTATCCCAACTGATGCTCTCGAAGGCGGATTGGGATTGTCCTTTGAGAGCCAGTTGGATGTATCCAATGGGAACTGGATTGCTGTCACTGTAGGTGAAGCGGTTGATGGATCCGACTCCTCCTGCTCCGCGAGGGTTGGGGGTGATGTATTCCCTTTGTTGCGAGACATTGAACCAGTCGTTTTGGTAGCCAATCGGTATGCATGGGGTTTGGTTTCGCGGATCGGTGGCGGCCCAGTTCTGGATGACGTGCAATGAACCTGCGGTGTTTCCCGAATTGATGTTTCCACCCCATTCGGAGTTCCAGACACGGATGGCAACACCCGCGTTGTAGCTGGCGGGCTGGTTGTTAAAGTTAGTTAGGCGTATGTAATCACCGTTGATGGCGATGGGATCGAAACCCGGATAGAGGTTGAGTGGTGGCGTGAGGTTGTTGATCGTCGAGGAGTATGAAAATACACGCAATTCACCAGGCTCGAATACAATGTCAGAACCATCATTGGAGCGCAGATATGAAATGCCGTAATTGATGCCGGCGGAGGGATTCAAAGAACCCTCGTTAAGAAATGTGTTACCTGTGAAAAGATCCCTGCCTATGGGAATGGTCGGGTAGGCGGATGAGCAAACGACCAGCTGTTGGTCGGGAATTTTCAGGCGTATGTTGTAAGGATTCCAGTAAGTGTAAACGGGAGTGTAGAGCAAATCGTAATCATATCGAACCGGTGGTCCTGCAGATCGGACCGTGGTTCTCAGGCTGAAAATGAAGGTGATTTTCGCGAGGATTGGGAATCTCCAATAATTGTTGTAACCCGGCCAGCGGTTGTAGAGATCCCGGTCGCAGAAATTGGCGGTCGCTACGGGAACTGTGTAGGGGCCGCGTGCATCCCATGACAGATTTCCGGAGCCACCTATTCCTCCACCGGGGTTCGCGATGGTATTCGGGGTGTTCACATGGCTTCCGGCATAGTTCTTCACGGTCGCATCGCTGACTTGTCGATACATCCGGTAATAGTGTCTGAGATTGGTCCATGACTGAAAGTGACGTCCGGGGATTTGAGGGCTTTTGTCTTCAAGTTCAGGACTCATGGGGCGAATCGAGGGTTCACGCGAGTCGGTGTTTGGATTGAAGCGATAGGGACTTGGCAGGCTGGCGTTGTCATTTTCGAGCAACAGGCTCAGGTCTTTTTTCAGGTGCCCGCTGCGCACGCTGGCGAGAACGCCTTCACTGTTGGATGTGAGATCATGATAGTATTCCCTGACGACCTCGCTGTTTGCCTGTGCCGCTGCCAGCGTTTGATAGGAGAATAGTTTTTTGGATAGCTCGCTGTTGTTGTCTATGTCTGTTAGTCCGGTCAGTCCACCGATTCCAACTTCGGCTGTGTCGCCCTGTGATGTCTGCCATTGATCGACCGCAAGGGTGCGCGGATTCTTCGCGCGGCTGATGAGTGCCTTTTGGTTTTCCGGGCTCACCCACCAGGCATATCTTCCCTCGGGGTGTTCGTTTCCAGTGTCTTCCTCGACAGGCAGCAGGTAAGCACGGGTGAGCTCGTGAGTGGCAGGGCTCTCTCCCAAACTGCCCTCTCCCACGAGGATCACCGAGTTTTTCTCATCGAGAAATTCGGATGATTCGACAGGAGAATTCAGATCTGCGGCTCTCTCTTCTGGTAGAGAAAGCAGCCAGCGTCTGAACATGGGTTTGCGTCCGGATATGTATGTGTCCGAGATACTGAGGGTGTCACCGCCGTTGGGTAGTTGGTAGCGGCTGGTGAGCCAGTCACCCCATGAGTTGTAGCTGCCAAGCCAGTGGGCTTGGTCCACACCCTCTACTTCCGTCGTGTTTTTATCAGTGTCGAGTATGGCGGAATTCGCACTCACGCGCATATCAGGTCCCATTTCTTTCTGCAGTTCCGCGAGTGCGATCATGAGCGCCATGCGAGCATTGGCGCGTGCCTCCATCTGCGCGCTGTCCTGTTTGCTGGAGCGAAGGGTGACGGATGATAAACTCAGCATGCCAATCGCCAGCAAGCTGAGCATAACCATCAGCATGAGCGTGCTGATCAATGCAAAACCTCGTTTTTTTTTGCTTAGAGATTTGGATTTCATCACTCTTGCTTTTTCCCAGCTGGGTTCAAAAAATATGAATCCACAGAGTGGTTACATTTTTTTGAAGCTATTTCGAGGTAACTATTGAGATACTGATCAAAAAATTCGATACCGCCTAGTCATATGATTGAATGATGGAATACGGGTGGATGAACCTATGACTTCTGTCGCTTGGACTGGTTCATTTGTTGTATCCCTTGTGGTTCATGAATTCCCAGATTCGATTCATCCAAGTGTAACTGCCGGTTTCTGGCGCGGCCTTGATCTGAAAGCAATGATCTCGACCTGCAAGCGTATGGAGATCGGACTGGATTCCCATCCTGCGAAGTTGCTCCCAGCATTTCACCGAATTCATCGCCGCCCAACGATCTTTGTCACCATGGATGAAAAGGATAGGGCAGGTTGCTAGGTCGAATGAAAACTCGGGAGCAAGTCGGGCGTCATCTTCGTTTCCGCCTTCGGTGTTCTGTGAAGCCATTCCATCTGTCAGGGCGTAGGCGGGGTAAATCGCGATGGCCCATTGTGGGGAACAGGAAATCCTGTCAATCTGGTCGATAGCTGCATACGAGCGGTTTTTCGAGGAAGTTGCGCCCATGATGGACAAGTGCCCACCGGCCGAGGAACCCATGATGCCGATGCGGTCGGGATCAAGGCCCTTTGCCTTTGCTTCACTGCGGACCATACGGATACATCGTTGCAGATCCTGCCATGCGGTCGTGTGTTTCGCCAATCCGCCCTGCGGTCTTGGTGTCCGATATTTCATGGTCACCACCGTCATTCCTTTTTCATTCAGGTAGCGGCGAGCCGGCGCGACTTCGAAATCATCAGGGTTGTTGCCATGGTAGGCACCGCCTGAGAAGATGATCTGAATGGCTTTGGTTTTGAGGTTTTTTGGCAGATGCCATTCGAGATAAGGTTCAACTTGCTTCGGCTGGGGATCGGGCATTTTTCCCTCAGGCCAGATGGGACTTTTGATGTATTGAGCCCGTGCATCGTCGGAGGAATAGCGCTTCATGAGAGCGACCTCTTCGCCGAGCCGTCCGTCATAATTCATCTGGCGGAGAAACTCGGTGACGCGGTCGAGCCAGTGGTCGTAAGCGGCTCCGGGTTCGCCCTTTTCGGGATCGCCCATGAAACCGTGGGGCCGATCCGCAAAGAGGTGGATTTCTGCGGGAATTTTCATCCTGCGCAGTTGGCGGTAGATCTGCGTGGAGCCAAGCGGTGAATAGGCATCCGTACCTCCGTGGAAAAGTGCCATGGGGCAGGTTTTCGCATCGAATTTGAAGGCATCGCTCAGTTTCACATCGACCGCATCGCCATCTCGTGTGTTTGGTCCCGTGAGTCCGTCGGTGAGGGCGTATGCGGTATAGATCGGGACGGCAAAGTTGAGGTGGCATGGTTGGTTGTCGATTTTATCGACTGGCTGATAGGCGGGTGTGAGTGAGCTGGTTGCCAGCAGCATGGTCAGGTGTGATCCTGCAGAAAATCCCAGCGAGCCGATCTTTTCGGGGTCATAACCTCGTTTTTCCGCCTCATTGCGGATGAGCCTGACGGCTCGTTGGCCGTCTTCCCATGCGCTCTGATAGATCGGAAGGTTCATCGGGCGGGGTGTGCGGTAGGTCAGATTCACGCAAACGTAACCGAGCTCTGTGAGTTTTTCGGCCACATGATCGATCCACTTGCCATCGACGCAGCCATGGTAGCCACCGCCGGAAATCAAGAGCATGCATGCGCCATTTTTTTCTGTAGGAGGTGTGTACCAATTGAGGTGGGGCATGGTGTTTTGCTCCGCCTTGAATCCATCCATTTTCACTTCCTTGCCGGTAGCTGCGATCTGATGCGTCTGAAAATTCGGGATCTTTCCGTCTGGCCAGAGTGAGACCCTCTCGCCAGCGAGCGCTTGGACGGATAGCCATAAGCATGAGGCGAGCAAGAGGATATGTTTCATGGGATCGGTTACTGTTCTGATGTTGGAGATGAGCGCGTTGGTGTCTGATCCGCTCGCCTGATCGTTCGCTTATCATCATCAAGATGTGAGAAACACAACCACTGGGTATGCTCGGGGAAAAGCTGCGGGAAAAGATCCGCCCATTCGCAGATGACGATGGCAGGTTCATCGAGGTATTCATCCCAGCCGAGATCGATCAGTTCGTTTGCGGATTTGATCCGATAAAGATCGAAGTGATGAATCGTCGGGTTTCCGTCGGTGTAGGAGTTGACGATGCCAAAGGTCGGACTGGTCACGGCGGTTTCCGGTTGCAGCTGGCTTAGGAATCCCTTGGTCCAGTGGGTTTTTCCGCTACCCAGATTTCCGACGAGAGCGAAGATATCACCGGGTTTGGCGTTTGCGGCAAATTTCGCGCCGAGTTGCATCATTTCCTCGGGTGAGGAAGCGGTGAAATCCGAAGTCATGGGTTTTTGGTTTGTTTGCTGAGAACCGCACGGACATCGCCGATGTAAACCGAGGCACGGAGTTCAAGAGGAATGCGTTGGGTATCATTCGAGAGCCAGAGCGTTACCGGTTTCTTGAGTTTTTTATAGGGAACCAGTTCGTTGGTTGTGATGTTGATTTTCTGCATCGCGAAACTCAGACGGATCGCATCCTTGCCTTCGTGTTTCTCCTTTGCCTCGACTTTGACCTTCAGGAGGTAAGGGCTCTTGAATGGCAGGATGACCATGTTGTGGATTTCCCCGATATCCAGTTTCTGGCTTCTAACAAAAAGGATGGCTGAGAAAAGATCGCGGACGTTGCTTTGGGTGAAGGTGGTGGTCTGGGTGGTGGTCTTCGAAGTTTTGAGATCCGTTGATGCTTCGGTCACTTCGGTTTTCGACGGACTGTATTGATTGGTGGTAATGATTTTTTCTTTGGAATCCGTCTCTGTGGATTTGAAATAACGCGAAGCAAACGTGCCGGGATGAATTTCCGACCAGTAACTGTGAGTGTAAGGAAAAAGTTTTTTAGCTAGCCCTTGGCTATGGGCTGAGGATTTGACAACCAGCTGACCGGATTTCTTGACTCCTTTTGGAGCGATTTCGATATCGAGGTATCCTGCTTCAACAATACCTTTCCAGCTTAAGGAAAACTCAAGTTTCGAGCTTTCGAGAGGAGGATGGATTCCCGCTTTGCTTGAAGTGAGGTGCTTGGTCCACTCCGGAGTTGCTTGCATTGATGAAGCAATAAGAATCATGAAAAACAGGGTGCGCATGGCTATTCAGTGCGGCACTCCGCAGTATTTATTCTCTGACCGGTTTGGCGCGTGGCGGAAGGACGCCGGGCAAATCGTCATCGGGAAGAGCAAGCGAGGTGTTTGGATTCTCCTCCGCTGCCGGCAATGGCCGGAAGGATTCGGAATGGGTATCCACGCGGAATGCGAGTTTCATCACATCACGATTGGTCTCACCCATCAGATCACGCAGGTCCTCATTTTCATTTTTGATCTGCTTGAGCTCTGTGAGCAAAGTGTTGAAGAATTCCTGCTGGGAAGAATTCATCGGCATCGGTGCGACTGCCAAAGGTTGGGATACTGCTGGTTGTGTTTTTGGGGCCGGAGCAGCTTTTGGTGCCACAGGTTTTGGCGCAGGTGCAGGCAAGCTGGGCAGGACGAAAACGGGAGGATTTTGTGGAGAAAATTGTGAGGAGAACGATTGAACTGACCAGAAATGGCTCACCCCTGCACCAAGCATGGCGGAGAGGGAGGCAACACAGAGATAAACGGGCGTCGAGCTCATGGTTTTTTCGGGTTAGGGGTTTCGGGCTTGGGTAGTGATGCTAGGAGTCGGTGCAACTCCGAGAGGGTGACGTCCATCTTAACACTGACTGTATCTAGTTGTGAAATGGTTTTTTCAAGAATTGTTCCCACGGTTTGAGTCTGTTCATAGCCCCTTTGAGGGTCATATCCCGGCTCGGTGACGGAAAAAATCTCGCTGCCATTGGCATCTGGCGAGAGCACATGGGGAAAAATTTTAACGGTTACAAAAGTGCCAGGTCTGACTTCAACCTCGCGGGTGAAGGCCGGTGCTGACTCGGAGGTTTCCAGCTTCCAGCCGCCAGGGGTTTCTGCCAGGGCCTTGACCGGGAAGCTGTTTTTGACAGTCATTTCATCTTCTGGAGCCGCTGGGTTATTGCCGGTGCGTAAGGATTCGACCCGGACGGCCATGCCTTTCGTGCTTGCCGGACTTTCCTGCAAAACGGCGGGCTCCTCCTCGGAAGGAGAGAGTTCTGCGTCGGACTCGTCGGTTGTAGAGGTTTCTTCTGCGGGTTCTGAAGGATTTTCAGGGTCGGATTTGGCCGGTTTTTTTAAATCCGTTTCCTCTGCGGGCGCGTCAAGAACGACAGTGACTTCGTTGACCTTGTTTTTCTTGTTGCGGTTGAATTCATCGATCGCCCGCTGCACCTGCTCGGCGTTCGGAGTAGATGATTCGGATGCATCGCTCTCTTCTTGGGCTGGTAGAGAGAATCCGGAACCGAGCAGTAGGCTGAAAAATAAGAAAAAGCGCTTCATGATTATTTTTCTGTCTGAAGGTTGGTGGAGAGGGATGGGCTATCTGCCCTGAGGGTGGTTTGAGGGATTGAGGCATCCATCAGTGCGTTCCATTCGCGCGAGAGTTGTTGGCCTTCGTTCTGAAGATCGCGGGATTTTTGTTGGAACTGCTCGAGCCGTTTCAGCAGCAGTCGCGCTTGTGCTGCGTCTCCCTGTGTCCAGCGCAGGCTGCGGCTTTTGTATAGAGCGGGAACATCGACGACGAGGCGGTGAACATCCCCATTCGTGCTGGAGACATCGAGGATGTGCTGCATGCGGATATTGGTTTCCTCGTAACCGGTCGAGAGAGGCGCGGGTGGAATGATCTCCGTGGTGAGGGGCAATGGCGGGTTGCCTTGGGTGATGGGGCCGGTTTTTTCGATGACGGGGTTCGCTGGCTTTGCAGGGCTTGCGGTTTTTTCGGCCAACGCAGGTTTTTCCTGTGACTGGGTTAAGAAGACCGGTTTGGTGATGTAGGCAAAACAGAAGATTCCGGCAATGGCGGTGCTGGCGAGCAACAGCCAAGGATAAAGGCGCTGTGATCCCGATGCGGCATCATTTTGCCGAGCCCTGCGCTTGGCGAAATAGGAATCCGTGAGGGAAGTGACGTGTATGGAACCGTGCGGTTGCTTCATAAGGGTGGGTAAGACGGGCTGATGGGATTCAAGGTTTCTTGATGGGTTCCGTATCTTTCGGACTAACGGCTACCGCGTGGCTGACGACGGTTTGATCCGATACGCCGGGGAAGGTGGTGATCGTGAAAAATTCCTGAGTCAGGCGCAAGTGCCGTAATGTGCCACCTGTGTTGGTGTAGGCTTGGATGCCAGGGACTACCTCGATGGCTCCGGCTCCGGGGTGTTGGCGACTGATTCCATCCGAGCGGTAGATTTCATAGGAACTGTGGGTGTCGTTTTCATCCTCATTCAGTTGGATGCGTACCGTGATTCCGTCGGTGTAAACCTTGAAAACGACCGGTTTCATAGGGATGTCGGTGAGTTCGGCGCCCGTCAATTTGAAATAGGATTTCAGGGCATAGTCTCCGATGTGCCGAAACTCAGCTGCTGGCGAGACGGCTGCAAGGAGGATGCTCAGGCTGACAATGAGATGTTTCATTTGCCTGCGTCCCACAGAGAGTCCTCGGTGCTTCCGGATGGGTCGTAAGCTCCGCCATTTCCATCATCGATCACAGGTGGATTCACGGTCACATCGATGGTGAGAGTGCTGCCATCGAGGGCTTCGATGGTGGGCAAGGCTGCTGCGCGATTGGAAAGATAGGGAATCAAAACTTCGGCGGTGATGCTGGAGACAGCAACCGTCGGATTGTCGGCAAGGTATTGTCTCTGTGCGGCATGGACCATTCGCAAATTCTCGGAAGCGTTGCGTCCAAGTTGCCAGTTTTGATACTGATTGGAGACATAAAGTCCGGTGCCCATAAGTGTCAGGAGCACCAAGATCACCACCGTCATCTCCAAGAGAGTGAATCCGTTTTTAGCAACCTGAAATTTCATAGAGGTTGAATTTAGCCTGAATTGTCGTTTTTGGAAAGAATCAAATTTCGTTCGAATGCGCCGATACAAACAGGATTTTCCCCCTGCGATCCGAGGCATTCAGGCGCTGGATGGCCTGAGGGAAATCTTGTAATCGGAAGGTGCTGTCGATGCTTTGACGGAGTTTTCCGTTGATCGCGAGACGGGCGAGGTCGGCGTAGGTTTGCTCGAGGGTTTCACGAGAGCATTGGCGGATCCATTGGGTGACCCACAGGCCGCGCAGACGGATATCGTTGAAAATGAGAGGTCCGTTTGGAACCGTCAGGGGTTTTCTGGCCATGGCCCCGTAAGTGATGTGGGTTCCTCCGTTCCTGAGAAGCTTCATGAGCCGGAGGGCACTGTCTCCGCCGACCGCATTGAAGGCGAGCCGGGGACGATCCGAACCGAGCGAGCTCAAAGCATCAGCAAATCCGGCGGGCGAATCCTCGAAGACTGCCGAGGCACCCAGGGCGGTCAGGTGGTTGGCGAGAGAAAGGTTTCTCAAAAAACAGAGCGTGCGGATTCCAAGCTGATGAGCGAGTTGAATGGTGCATTCGCCGACACCGGAGTTTGCGGCGTTGAGAGCGACCCAATCACCCGGTTCAAGTGCTTCAAAGTGGTTGAGCAGCAGGTGTGCGGTGGCCGGATTCACTTTCAACATGGCTCCTTGAAGCGGGTCGATTTCTCCGGAAACACGAATCAAGTTTTCTCCTTTTGCGATCGCGTGATCCGCCCAGCTTCCAATGCGTTGGATGGGAATGGTGAAATCACCAGGTTCGAAAAGGGCGGACTTGCTGCTGAGAACTTTTGCGAAACATTCGATTCCAGCGGTTGCGGGCAGCGCGGGTTTGATGCCGTAGGTCCCTTCGATGAAATTGAGATCCGCCGGATTGATTGGAGTGGCGAGGATTTCCAGAAGAACCTCCCCGTCTTGCAGTACAGGCAGCTCGAAGGATTCGAGTCGCAATACGGATTCGGGCGGACCGAATTCGGAAAAAACCAAGTGCCTGCTTTTCATGGGATGGGGACGGATTGTTCTTGGCTGAAAGGGAAAGAATCGTTACTTCGGCGGCGCCATGACACGTTCTTCCATTGAGCTATCGATCAAAATTTTCCTGTTTTGCCTTGTGGCTGTGTTCATTTACACGGTGGCGAAGGTGCTGGCGATGGTAGCTTGAACCGTTTCAGAGCAGGTTCTTTGGCAAAAGATCCGAGAGCTTCTTGATCGCGTCGGCCTGGTGTCGGTTTGCGATCAGCAACGCATCGTCGGTTTTCACCACGATGAGGTCATCGACTCCTAACAGAGCGATGTGGGTTGAAGGATCGGTATTGAAAATGATGTTGTTCTCCGAATCGATTTCCGACAACGCCCGGTTGGTGCGATTGTTGTTTCCGTTGTCGGGGAGGTATTTTGCGATGGAGACCCATGAACCGACATCGTCCCAATCGAAGGTCGCCTCGATGTTGAGCACGCGATCGGCTTTTTCCATCAGCGCGTAGTCGATCGAAAGCGCGGTGAGTTTTGGGAATTGGGCTTCAATGGTCGCGATCGGATCCTTGGATTTTCTCAGTTCGGAAATGAACTCCGCGAGCTCGGGTGTGTGAGTGGCGAGTTGTTGGATTACGGTTGGGATCGACCAAACAAACATGCCTGCATTCCACGAAAACCCACCGGTGCTGAGAAATTCCTCGGCGACTTCCGGGCTGGGTTTTTCGCGAAAGCGTTTCACCTCAACGGGAGGATGTTGGAACGACGCGCCAGGAATGGATGCGCGGTCACCGCGTTCGATGTAACCGTAGGATGGACAAGCCCAAGTGGGGCGGATTCCGATGGTGACGAGCCCGTCTGACATTTCCGCACAAGTCAGGGCGTCTTTCATGACCGCCTGATAGGCATGGTGATCCTTGATCAGTTGATCGGAGGGAAGAACCATCATCACCGCATCGGGATTTCTCGCTGCGATCAGACCAATCCCCAGAGCTACGGCGGGTGCGGTGTCGCGTTTTGCGGGCTCTGCATAAATGTTTTCCGCAGGTAGTATCGAGGCGATCTCTCGCACGGCGTCAAACTGCAGGGAGTTGGTGAGAATCAAGATGTTTTCGAGTGGAACAAGACCCGCAAGGCGGTTGATGGTCTGGGTAAGAAGCGTTCCGTCACCGAAAAGATCGAGCAGCTGTTTTGGCTTGTCGTTTCGGCTCAAAGGCCAGAAGCGCGTGCCGGAGCCACCGGCAAGGATGAGGGCGTAGGTGTTTTCAGGACTCGGCATGGCGGGATGTTAGCGGTCGATCGGTTTTCGGGAAGCCACAAAATCTTTTGCGATGCATGTTTTCTTGGGTTGTCCTTCAGAGTTTGGCTGTGTAATTTGATTTCATGTCAAATGAGCATGTAGATACAAAACCGGTTTGGGTGGAAAACAGCACCATGGCCGCTCCTGTCATTCTCGGAGCGGCTGCAGGGTTGTTGGTGGGTGACTTGATGCATAGCAACGCGCGACGCGGTGTGGGTATCGGTCTTGGTTTGCTCGGTGTCGCCGCCTTGCTACCATTTGTGGTCGATGGTGTGGCAGATCTTATCACAGGACCGAAGAGCAAGTATGGGGTAAATCGCAAAATTCAGAAAATCCGCGATATCGGTATCGGCTCTCCCGGACACGATGAGGTCGAGGCAGCTTTGCGCGAGCAGGGAGTGATTTCATCCTTCTCCCTCTCTCTTGATCGGACGGGGGGTTTCCATTTTTTTTCGGCTCTTTTGGTTG
>CBFGOP010000016.1:0-33938 GCA_965650415.1 uncultured Prosthecobacter sp.
CATGGCCGCTGCCGGCGGTCAGACCGTCGATTTCTGCGGTGTAGAGGCCAGCTTGAATGTAGTCGCCAGAGACACTGAGGATGCCGGGGCTGTTGCCGGGATTGATAAAACCACCCGAAGAAATGGTCAGAGCGCCCACGGTTCCGGAACCACCAAGGGTTGCACCCGAGGCGACGGTGGTTTGCGTGCTGCTGGCGATGGATCCGTTGATCACGAGTTTACCAGCACTGACCGTGGTCACACCGGTGTAGGTGCTTGTGCCGCCGAGAATCTGGGTGCCGAGGCCGGTTTTCGTGAGGGTGGAATTACCACCTGTGCCGCCGCCAGAATTGCTGGTGGTGCCAGTGCCAAAGCCGCCAATGCCGCCGGTGTAGGTGTAACTTTGTCCGCTTGCAACGTTGAGGGTGAAGCCCGTGACAAGGTTTGCAGTGAGGTTCGACTCGTTGTTTCCTCCGGAATTGGTGAAGACAGAGGAAAGGTTGCGACTGCCGATGAGACCGCCGAAGGTCGGGCTGTTAGCGATCGTGGCATCAACAATTGCGGTTCCGCCTGCCACCGCGTTGAAGGCAATATTGCCACCTGCGGAACCCACATTGAGAGCACTGTTCTGTATGGCCAAATTGTTAGCCAAAGTCAGTCTGGCGCCGGCATTGATGACAGTTTGTCCGGTGAAATCATTGGCAGCTGTTAGAGTCACACGAACCCCAGATGCACCCGTTTGGCCAACCGTCAGATTATGATTTCCAGTCAGCATGCTGCGTATGCCCAAGTTGCCGTTACTGAAGCGTGCACCGAATTTGTAACCGTCAGTGCCCGGCGTGATGGTGCCGGTGATCTCGGTCTTGGCTCCGTTGCTGACGTAGTTGCCGAGAAATGCATTCGCAAGATTGGCTCCGCTACTGCTGCTGAAGTCGATATTATTGGCCGTGCTTCCCGTCATCACGCCGATTTCTGCAGTCGTCTCTACAAGTCTGTTGAGGGCGGCATTGGATAGCGCGTTAAACCTGATGGACGCGCCATCGGCCACCGTGATGTTGCGGCCGGAGCCGCCACCGATATTGGCGAGGTTGATTCCACCCATATCCAGCATGCCCGCACTGACGGTGGTGTTGCCGTTCCACGCGCTGGCAGCATTGGTGAGTTGAAGCCTGCCATCGCCTTCCTTGATGAAGCCTGCTGTGCCGGTGGTGTTGCTGATCGCTCCTGAGATGACGGCGCGGGCATTCCCGGTGGTGCCGCTGCCAACGACGATGGTGCGGTCGGCACCGTTCAGATCCATCGCGCTGGCAAGAGTGAGGGCCGAATTCCCCTGTGAATTCGCATTCTGCAGGATGAACTTGGTGGGGTCGAAGGTCGCGCTGCCCCAGGTAATCGCTCCGATGTTGAAGGTGACACTGTTGTTGCCATTCATGGCAAAACCGCTTTCACCACCGGTGATCTGAACCTGGCCGTCGCCGGTTCCTTGCGCGTATGAAAAATTGTTCTGCCAACGCGATTCGAGAACACCGCCGTTGATTTCGATGTTGCCGGAGCCAAGGGACCCGATCACACCGTAGCCGAGTGAACCACCCGTGATGACGATGTTTCCGGTGAATCCGGAGTTGTTGCCGCGGATCATGGCGAGACCCGAACCGGTTTTGGTCAGGGTGCCGGAGCCCGCGAGAGATGCGAACGTGTCATTGTTGTTATTGACCGCAAACGCACCTGATAAAGTGAGGTTGTTGGCGCCCAAGTTGATCTGGCGGTTGCCGCCGTTATCTATCGTCAAGGCGCTCGTTCCGCTGTTGGTCCAGGTCTGGGAGTTGGCCAAAGTGATGTTGGTATTGATCTGTGTCGTACCATTTCCCGTGCGGACAAACCCACCTTGGCCCGTGGTTCCATTACCCAGCGTGATGGTGCCAGCGCCCGAGAGGTTGACGGTGCCGGAACCTCCAAACGTGATGGCGTTGGCAATGAGAGCCGAATCGGTGGTCACAGTGCCGTTGTATGCGTTGGCTTCTGTGCCGAAGAAAACAGAATCGACATTGGTGATGGCGGTATTTGCGGGTGTGGCCGTGCCGAGGATTTCACTGCTCCAGAAAGTGGAGGTGCCCCAGGTGCCGGAGGTATTGCCAAAGCCTGCGGTTGTGCCATTGGAGTCCCAGTAATAAGTCGTTTGTGCGTTCACAAAGTACGTCAGCACATGTACGAACAACAGGCTCACTACCAAATGAATGATCGTATTTGTTTTCATGGGTTTTTGGTGGACGGGCGATGGTCAGGAAAAGTTGTAGGTGCTTCTCTTCTGATTCATGCGTTGGGTTTGTATGTGGGAGTCTGGAGAAATCGGATTATGCCAAAATTGTAACGGTATATGATTTGTGCGGAGAGTGACTTTGAATCACCTGTCACTTCGAAACCATCTCCCAGATTCATGTATGATTCAAAAAAGGTTTGTCATTTCATCCTGCCTACTGATAAGCAGGTTTTATCAAAGCTCCTGAATCGATGGCTCCTGAAAAAGGGAATGGCCATCGGGCGATGACGCAAGATGGCTCCTTGCATCATCGGCACTTGTGGATAAACTGCCAACCGATGGCAAAAATCCGATTACTCAGCAAAATCGAGCAGATCGCACTGCATCTGCGGGAGGAAATTTCTGCGGGAAAATGGGCAATGGAAGTTCCCGGGCGGGAGGAGATTGCGTTGGAATACGGCTTGAACAGCAAGACCGTCGAGGAGTCTCTGCGTTTGTTGGAACGAGAAGGGGTCCTGGTTTCACAGGGGGCGGGCAAGAGGCGCAGAATTTCGGAGGATGTGGTTTCCGAAGCCAAAACCCTGAAAATACGGATTATCCTTTATGATAAGTTGGACCGATTCGACACCTATCAGGTCGAGCTGACCCATCGGCTCACGGAGGCAGGTTATGATGTCGCACACACCGAGAAAACCCTACATGACATGCACATGGATCCGTCTCAGTTGGCAGATTACGTGAAAAGTCATCCTGCAGACGCATGGATCGTACCGGGCGCAACGCAGTCGATATTGAATTGGTTTGTATCGGAGTCCATTCCGGCACTGGCGATCTTCGGGCGTTTTGAAGAAATGCCCATAGCGGGAATCGGCGTCAAAAAGATTCCAGCGATGGAACAGGCTGTCGAGAAGCTGATCCAATTGGGTCATCGGCGCATCGTATTGCTGGTTCGCGAAGAAAAACGAAAGCCCAACATCGGAATGTTTGAGCAGGCATTTCTCGACGTATTGAAAAGAAATCAGATTCCTGTTGGGGAGTATAATTTGCCTGAGTGGGAGGATACGGTTGCGGGATACCATCGTTGTCTGGATTCCCTTTTCAGAACCACCCCCCCGACCGCACTTGTGATCTCCGAATTCTATCTCTTCGTTGCGGCACAGCAGCACCTCGCATCGATGAAGTTGTCCGCACCCCATGACGTTTCCTTACTTTGTGACGATCCGCACCAAGCCTTTTCATGGACGATGCCGGAGGTGAGTCACATGTATTGGGATTACCGACCCATCGTCAGTCGCGCGTTGCAATGGGCGGATCGGATTTCCAGAGGAAAAGAGGATGTCCGACAAAGCTATATCCGGGCGGAATTCATCGAGGGCGGAACGATCGGACCGGCTCAAACCCGGAAGTGATGTGAAGGATCCCGCCGCTGGGTCTCGTATGGTGGTTTCATGTCTGGCAAAAAATGGATCTTCATCGCCTGTTTCAGTTTGAACGTATGGCTACCCACAAGCGCTGAGACTGCAAAATCACCGAATGTGATGTTCGTGGTGTTTGACGATCTCAACACCTGGATCGAGCCTATCGGTGAGTATCCTGATGTGAAAACACCTCATCTCAACCGACTGGCCGCGCGCGCGGTGACGTTTCGCCAAGCTCATTGCCAAGCTCCAGTTTGCGGACCATCACGGGTGAGTTTTCTGAGCGGGCTCCGGCCCTCCACGACCGGTGAATACTCGCTGCTTTCGACGCTCCACGACCACCCCACTTATGGCATGGGCAAACACAAACCCATCCACCAATATTTCAAAGAGTCCGGATACCAAACCGCCACATGCGGAAAAGTTTTCCACAACGCCGTGCCCGAATTCTCGGCGATCAAGAAATTCATCGACCACATCCCAGATGGCAAAAGCTACAACTATGGAAAAACACCTGCCAAAAAATTGGCCGACCCCGCCATTTCCGGCCGGCATCCACTGGTTGACTGGGGCGTGTTTCCCGAAAACGATTCGGACACCTTCGACTACCAAACCGTGTCCTGGGCGATCGAACGCATCGCCGATCTAACAAAAAATTCCGAGAAGCCGTTCTTTTTCACAATCGGCATTTCTCGTCCGCACGTGCCGTTGTTTGCAGCTCAGAAATGGTTCGATCTCTATCCGCTGACGCCCGAGCGGAGTTTCGCCAGACCGTTTTACGAAGCGGATGATCTCGATGACATCCCGCGCTTCGCCCGCTACCTGCACTGGAAACTTCCCGAGCCCCGCACCGAGGCGTTGATCGAAGCCAACGAATGGGACAAACACACCCAGGCCTACCTCGCATGCGTCAGTTATGCGGATTCGATGTTCGGCAGACTCCTTGATGCCCTGGAAGACCCCAATTCCGATGGCAACCCAAGCGACAGCATTGCCGATGAAACGATCATCGTGGTCTTGTCCGATCATGGTTATCACCTCGGGGAAAAAGGCCTGACCGCAAAAACCACGCTCTGGGATCGTGCAACACGAGTGCCGCTCATCATTTCCGCGCCCAAGCTTTCCCGAAATCAGGTTTGCGCGCAGCCCGTCGAACTCCTCGATCTTTACCCTACCCTGCTTGATCTCTGCGGACTTGAACCCTACAAACCCCTCGAAGGTATCAGCCTGCGAACTCTGTTAGAAAACCCGAAAACCGCACCTGCACGCCGACCCGCCATCACCACCCACGGTCCGAACAACCATAGCGTTGTTGACGCCACCCATCGCTACATCCGCTACGCCGATGGCTCGGAGGAACTTTACGATCAGGCCATTGATCCAAACGAAATCATCAACCGCATCACAGATCCGAAATACCGCGAAATCGCCGATCGACTCGCCACCCATATTCCAACTATCAACGTCCCTCACCAGAAAAACGAAACCGTGCGCATCGCGACCATCGAGGAGCAGGATATTCTGCATTGGGAAGGTAAACCCATCCACGATCCCGCAGATTCCGCAACCCCTGTCACCGTAAAACCACAATGATGAATCTTTTCTCTTCTATTGGATCGCGTGACTCCAGTCGCGCCCTCTGCTCTCTCTTCTTCCTCCTACTCGCTCTCAAATCCACACTCTCAGCCACCCCGCCCAACATCGTTTACGTATTGTTCGATGACATGGGCTACGGCGAGCCAACCTGCTACCGGCCCGATTCAAAACTCAAAACTCCCAGCATGGATCGACTCGCCGCCCTGGGCATGCGTTTCACCGATGCGCATTCCGCATCCGCCGTATGCACTCCCACTCGCTACGGTCTCCTAACAGGTCGCTATCCGATGCGCATCGGACAGTTCGGTGTACTCACTTCCTACGACCCACCCATCATCCCCGAATCCCGACTCACCGTCGCATCCTTTCTCAAACAAAACGGTTACGAAACCGCATGCATCGGCAAATGGCACCTCGGATTGAAATGGGAAAACATCACCAAGCCTAAAGACAGCCCGCCTATCGGTGCGCGAATTCTCAGTGGTCCGAACCAACTCGGTTTTGACTATTTCTACGGCTTCACCCACGCCCGCGACATCGGAACGATCATCGAACAGGACACAGTCGTGGAGCATTGTGCTGAGACGGAAAACCAACCGAAGATGATCGCCAGAGCCATCGAATGGCTGGAAAAACGCGATCCTAATAAACCATTCTTCCTCTATTTTCCCATGTGTCCGCCGCACACGCCGATTGTTCCATCAGCCGAGTTCGATGGAAAATCCGGCGCTGTGGATGAAGTGATGAAGGATCCAAAATATGGCGATTGGGTTTTCCAGGGCGATCACATGCTTGGTCAGCTGTTAGACACTCTTGAGAAAAAGGGACTTTCCAAAAACACCATCGTCATCGCCACCGCGGACAACGGTGCCGCCAAACGCGCCTATCCACCTCTGCGTAACCAGAAAACCAGCATCTATGAAGGCGGTCACCGCGTGCCTTTCATCGCATGTTGGCCCGATAAAATCAAAGCGGGTTCCGTTTCCGGTCAAACCATCTGCCACAATGATCTCATCGCGACTTGCGCGGATCTGATCGGCACGAAACTCCCCGATGATGCGGGCGAAGACAGCGTCAGCATTCTTCCTGCCTTGTTAGAAAAAACCACGCAACCCATCCGCGAGACAACCATTCAACAAGCCATGACCCCGGATGTCGCCATCCGCCAGGGATCATGGAAACTCATCATTTTCCAAAAAGGCGATCCTGCTCTCTTCAACCTTGATGAAGACATCGGAGAAACCCAAAACATCGCCAATCAACATCCCGAAGTCGTGGAGAAACTCTCTGCCTTATTGAAACGCTACATCAGCGAAGGTCGCAGCACTCCCGGAGAATCACAACCTGTGGAATCCAACGCCTGGCAACTGGAGAAGTCGAAGTGAGTTCATGAAGCCTCCCATTCCATTCGTCTCCGCGTATTTGCGATTTTGCGCGAGTCTTTTTTTTCTCCTCGCGCTCTGCTCCCCGCTCTTTTGCAAACCTCCGCAGCGACCCGAGCCGGATCTTCTCTTCATCGAAAACGAATCCCTGAAAATCGGGATCGATCGCTCGATGGGTGCCGCCATCACCTGGCTGTCTTGGAAAGAGCATCAGGAAAACACCGTCAACATCCATGATCCCGGTCGCCTCATCCAGCAATCCTACTACGCAGGTGAAAAACTGGATCGAGCAGCTGATGGTCAATCCAAAGCCTGGAGCCCATGGACTTGGAATCCCATTCAAGGCGGTGGAGTCAACTCATGGGCTCGGGTCACGCGCTTTGAAATTCTGAAAGGCAGCGCCCTCATTTCCGAAACCGTTCCCAAACTCTGGGACATGCCCGATGAAGAGGCGGAGGCCATGATGATTCAGAAAACCGAATTCGAAGCCCACATGCCGAATGTGGTTTGCATCAACAACCGTCTTATCTGCCAGCGTAAGGAAAACGACCGATGGGGCCCGGCGGTTCCACGCCATCAGGAACTTCCTGCTCTCTACTTCACCAGCCAGTTCCGCAACATCGAATCCTATCTCGGCAAAGGCCAATGGCAGCGTGTCGAACAACCACCCGGCCCACCATGGGGAAAAGCGAATCCACCGCTTCATGTCATGGCGTGTTTCAACGACGAAGGCCAAGGCATTGCCGTCTTCAGCCCGAGTGCGGACAAACACTGGAACTTCGGCCCGCACCGAACCTACACCCCCAAGGCCAAGCCAACCGATGGCCCCTGCATTCACCTCGCACCCATTGGCACGGTCGCTCTTGGCCCGCAATCCACACTCGAATATCGCTACTGGATGTTCACCGGCACCAAGGAGGAAATTACCAAAAGAGCCGATGCCCTGCTTGCCAAATATCCAAACGAAAAACTCTCCGTCATCGAGAAGAGCAAATAAGGCGAATCAGTGAAGCGCTATTTCTGTTAGGTTATTTCACTCAAACATTTTATCGACCTGCGCCTTGGTCTCGTCCCCGGATTTCCCGAAATAGGTGTCTGCGGCAGTGGTTTCGCCGATCACTTCCAAATAGACGCCGGCCATGGCTTGAGCTTCCTGAGACGTGGGTCGCAACTCCGCCACCAAACGCGACAACACCGCATGATCCGCGCGACTCAGCTCATCGAATCCGAACATGGCTTTGCTCTGACCTTTGAGCGCGCCAAACGCCAGCTTGCCGTCTTTTTCGGTTCCTAAAAACTGAACTTGCGCGGTGGCCTTGGAGATTTGAATCGGCAGGGGTTTGATCTCGCCCTTCTGGGTGAGATCCGAGAGAGCCAAGAGCAATTCCTGATCAAACATCTTCAACTTTTCATCCGCGAGCGCGCGCGCCGGCCGCTGAGCCAGAGTCACACGGGACTTTTTTGCGGATGAACTGGCCGAACTTCCGCCTGCAGGTGCGCCGGTGATGCGCAGTTTTTTTTCTTTCACAGACAAGATCAGAGCCGCACAGGCGGTCGGGAAATTTCTGGTTCCGTAAACATGGTCGGTAGATGCGTAATCGCGTCCCGGCATCAGCACGAAGCCGCCGTCATGGGTTTGGGACATGATCATCCACCATTTCATTTCATCCAGATATTCACGAAAGGATTCGGGTTTGGCCATCGCCGCTCCCAAGCTTCCCCACAGCACGTGCATGTGAGTGGAGGCGTGACCGTCCATGAAACCTTTGCCGCTTTTCGCGCAGCCTTCCGCCATCAGGTCTGAAAGATAACCCCACGATTTGTTGTCCTCGTTTCCGATCTTGTGCGCGAGTGCTCCGGTTCCCGAGCGCGCGTGATGGTCGGCCGCTTCGCCATTGTGCTTGTAGGGTTTGGTCGGCTCCTCGGGCGACATGTTTCGCACCACCATTCGTTTGGCACCACCCATGTCGAACACCCGGTTCGTCTTCGCTTCCTTGTCGATCCAATCGGTCGGGCGGTAACGTGGATCCGCCGTGGTTGGCCACTGGATAGTGTATTTGCCAATTCCGTTCAATCCCTCAAGACATTCGAAACCGATTCCGCGAGGACTGTTTTTCGGAGCGCCTTTTTCATCTTCCAAAACAATCACCGCGTGATCCCAAATATCGAAACCGTAGTCGATCGCGCCGTTGTCACCAACGGAGCAGAGAAACGCTTCATGAATGCGTTGATAGGATGGCTCGGCATAAGGCATTCCCGCTTCCTTGAATAAACTCAGCGCCACCATGGCCAGGCCACCCGGAAGAGCCATCGCACCGTAACCCTTGGGTCCACCGGCTGCCATGCGTCTTTTGATCGCCGCGAAAGGCCGGTGAGACAGGCCTCCAGTCTCAGGCCAGACGCTGTCGTTCAAGCAATCCGCCAAGGATTCCATCGCCGGCTTCAGCCTCGCGTCTTTGGTGCGGAGATAATACTCGCCCATCACAATCCCGTCATGCACTTGCCCCCAGGCTGGGAACCCCTCTCCGTTTGTGCTGTCGTAACGTTTCCCGTAGTATTCCGACATGATATCCCTGAGGAGTCCGTCATACTTTTTTTCACCACTCGCCATCAGCGCCAGCACGGCGGAACCGTGAGTATGGACGTTCTTTTCAAATTTGCCGTCACGCTTGTATTCCGTCACGAGGAAATCGCAGAGCTCGATCATGAGCTTGTCGGAGCGCGGACAATCAAACGGCCAAGTCGGAGCAAACCGGCCGATCGCCGGGATCTGCACGGAAACCACTTTTTCGTTCTCCTTTTTTCCTCCCGGCCAGACAATCAAATCCAGTTTTCCGTCTTTGCCCTGGCTGTCTTCGATCAGCTTCGCCATGCCAGTCATCGGTCCATCCCAAGTCGATCTGCCGCGTGATCCCCGACCAAAGGTGTGCGCGACTGTCATTCTGGTACCGTTAGCCCCGACGATGATGTCATCGATGCGGATCAATCCGGCGGCGGGGGATTTTTTGAAAACATACTTCACTGTCAGGTATTCCGGATGCTCGTGAGTGATTCGTGCCCGGATCCCTGTTGGGCCGACATTCATGAACCAACCCGTGCCCAATGCCTCCGCAAGCTCGGCATCTTGCTCGCCATGCAGCTTGAGATTCCATGGCCAATCTCCTTTTTCATTCACCGCAAATCCGGCCACAGCAGATCCCAGCCAAACCATCAACCCGACCCGCAACACGTGTGATGTTTTTCCTGTCATATTTTTGGGATTTTTTGTGACACTGCGATTGCAGAAGTGCCGGAGGCGGAAAATACCGCCGACATCCGATACTGCAAGCCCGCAGTGTTTAGCCCATTTCCCATATGAATCGCATCGCTCTCATCCTCGCTTTTCTCACCTGCTCCGGATTTTGCGACGAGCCCGTGGAAATCATCGACACCCATGTGCATCTCTGGTCTCTGAACCGGCCCGCCGGAATCACTTGGATCAAAAAAGACGATCCGCATCTCTATCGCGATGTGTTGCCTGCTTTTCACGAACCGATCGCAAAAGCCAATGGCGTGACCGGCGTGGTGCTGGTGCAGGCGGGTCAGAGCATTCCTGACAACGCATGGAACCTCGATATCTCCGCTCATAATCCCGAGCTCTATCGGGGCGTTGTCGGAAATCTTTCCGAAATCATCGGTACGGATGCGTTTGCCGAAACGTTTCAGAAACTCTGCAAGGATCCCCGCTATCTCGGCTATCGCTTGTCGGGGCGCTACCGGGAAAAACTCGATGATGCTTTTTATCGCGACCTCAAGCTCACCGCCGCCGCAGGAAAAAGCCTGGATGTTTTGGTCGGAGCTTACTCACTCAAAGACGTCTCGGAAATCGCCCAACGCGTCCCCGAACTGCGGATCATCATCAATCATTTCGGAAATGTTCGCCTGACAGCAAACCCGATCGATCCCCTGTGGATCGAGGATTTCCGCGCGGTCGCCAAGCATCCCAACGTGCATTGCAAGGTCTCCGCGCTCTACGGCCGCGTTGAAACCCAACCCGCGCCTCAAGAGCTTTCCTTTTACAAACCCATCATCGATCTCGCCTTCGAGTCCTTTGGCGAAGATCGCCTGATCTACGGCAGCGATTGGCCGGTGACGGAGAAAAGCGGCGACTACGCATCCGTAATGAAACTCACCCGTGCCTACTTCGACAGCAAAGGCCCGGCGGCATCGAAAAAATTGTTTTCCGAAAACGCCAAACGTTTTTACACGATCAAGTAGCCTCTGGAAACCGTCTCGTGAGTTATTGACGGGCAGGAAGGTATCGCATCAGGATGCCCGAATGAACGAAGTCAAAAACCCACCAACGACGATTCGCGGAATTTTAAAACAGCTCGGGCCCGGGCTGATCATTGCGGGATCGATCGTGGGATCGGGCGAACTGATCGCAACGACAGCGGTGGGGGCAGAAGCGGGCTTTATTCTGCTATGGCTGATCATCATTGGCTGCTTGATCAAGGTATTCGTGCAAATCGAGTTCGGTCGATTCACGATCACCAGCGGCAAGACAACCTTGGACGGCCTAAATCTCGTGCCGGGCCCGCGTCTACGCGTGAACTGGCTTTGCTGGTTCTGGTTGATTTTCACCGTGGTTGCCTTGATCCAACTCGGTGGAATCATCGGCGGAGTCGGTCAGGCACTGACCATCCAACAACCCATCACCAAAGCCGGTGCCGAAATGAACATTCGCGAGGATGCGGAGATTCAGGTCAAGGTCGCGGATCAGATCATCAAACGATTCGAGGGCGATGCGGAGATGTCGGCGAACATGGAAAAAATCGCCAAGCAGCGTGATACCGCACAGACCGAGCTCGTGAAATGGGAAGGCAAACCCAAATTGATTTCACACGACTCGATGATCTGGGCCACCATCGTGACCTTGGTTTCAATCGTTCTGTTAGTGGTCGGTCGTTATCGACTGATCCAGAATGTCTCCACGTTTTTGGTCGCTTCCTTCACCTTGGTCACCATGGTGAATCTCTTTTATCTGCAGGCCCTGCCAGAGTGGAGGATATCTGGTTCGGAGCTGTGGAGCGGGATGACTTTTGATATCCCCGAAGGCAAAGGTTTGATGGTGGCTCTGGCGGCGTTCGGGATCATCGGGGTGGGAGCGACGGAACTGATTCAGTATCCGTATTGGTGTTTGGAAAAAGGTTACGCCAAGTGGACCGGACCGCGTGACGACTCGCCGGAATGGGAAGCGCGCGCAAAGGGATGGACCCGCGTGCTGCGCTGGGACGCATGGTGTTCGATGATCGTTTACACCTTCGCGACCATCGGATTTTATCTGTTAGGCGCGGCGATCCTGGGACGCACCGGCCTCAACCCCGGTGGTGAACAAATGGTACGGACTCTGGGGCAAATGTATGTGCCGGTATTCGGCGCGGCCGCCCAAATGATTTTCCTCTTCGGCGCGTTCGCGGTTCTCTACTCGACTTTTTTCGTTGCCACAGCGAGTCACGCGCGGGTCTGCGCGGATGCCCTTCGGGTCTTCGGTTTTACCGCGAACGACGAATCGTCTTATCGCAAATGGGTGCGTTTGTTCTGCATCTTTCTTCCCCTGCTCTTCCTCACCAGCTTCGCGTTTTTCAAAGCACCGGAACAACTGGTGCTTGCCGGCGGATTCATGGGCGCGCTGATTTTGCCCATGCTTGGCGTGGCCGCGTTGTATTTCCGCTATCGCTGTTCCGACAAACGACTGACTCCCAGCAAGCTTTGGGATATCGGATTGTGGCTCAGCGTGGCAGGGCTTTTTGTCGCTGGTGCGTATGCGCTTTATGAAAAGGTTTTGAAATGAGTTTCCGTATAGGGTTTGGCTTTTGCCCGTTTGACGGCAGTAAATTCCATGAGAGCTTCAAGAAAGAAATCTTCAATTACATCACCACCATGCATCCCATCAACAAATCCATGATCCGCAGCGGCGCGATGGCGCTGTTTTCAACCGCAACGATCTTTTCCTCCAGCGCCGCCGAAAAACCCGTCAAAGTTTACATTCTTTCCGGACAATCCAACATGGTTGGAATCGGGCAAGTGGATGGCGGAGGCACGCGACTCGGAAAAGAAATGTCCGAACTCGTACTCTCGATCTACGAGGGCGCACCCGATGCCGGCGTGGACTACGATCAGAAGGAAGCGCTGAAAACCCTGCCAATCGCAGAATTCGGCGGCACGAATCCCACACCCTATCCCAAGGAAGGGGTCGCAGTTTTGCGCGGCCAACTTCAGGTCGAAACCACCGGTATGTATGAATTGCGGCCCGGCTACGGCGCGTCCGAAGACTGCATCATGGTTGTTGATGGCAAAGAGGTGCATCGCAAGCTTCCCGGCGCTGCTGCTGTTAGAACCGAGATCAAGCTGGAAGCCGGGAAAAAAGTTCCTTTCAAAATCACCCACCTCAATCAGAACGGAAACGCCATCGGTTGGATCGCGCGCATGGACATTCCCGGCACGCTGAAGTCGGTGGTGAAATACGACGGTAAATTCAAATACCTCGTCAACGACAAGGGTGAGTTCGTCCCTCGAGATGATGTCTATTACAAAGGTGTCGTCACCGCCACGGCTGACAAATGGCTAGATATCGGGTGCGGGGCAGCCGCAAACAGCATCGGGCCGGAGTTGGGATTCGGTCACATGATCGGAAATCACCACGACGAACCCGTGCTGCTGCTCAAAGCCAGCCAGGGCAATCGTTCCCTTGGCTGGGATTTTCTTCCTCCTGGCTCGGAGGGTTTCGAACACACCGATGAAAAAGGCGTGTCCTGGGTCTATGCCGGTTACAAACAAAGTCCCGAACGTTGGGTGAAAGGCGAAGAGCCGAAACCGGTCGAGTGGTATGCGGGCAAACAATACGATGATTGCTTCAACGCAGCCAAAGAAGTGCTCGCCAACTTCGACCAGAAATTTCCTCAATGGAAAGACCGGGGTTACGAAATCGCCGGCTTCGGTTGGTGGCAGGGTCACAAGGACGGCGGAGAACAAGGCACCGGCACAGCAAATCCCCACGCCAAACGCTACGAACAAAACCTCGCCCAGCTGATTGAAACCCTTCGCAAGGAATTCAACGCTCCGAACGCTCCATTCGTCGTCGCGACTTGCGGTTTCAACGGCGGTCAAGGTTGGGAACCAGGCAGCAGCGCGGACACGATTTTCAACGCCCAACTCAACGTCGGCGATCCCGCCAAACATCCCAAGTTCGCCGGAACCGTGAAATCGGTCGACACCCGTTCCTTCTACCGCGCGCCGGAAATTTCACCCCGCAACCAAAGCTTTCACTACAACGGCAACGCCGAAACGTACATGCTCGTCGGAGAATCCATGGGCAAGGCGATGATCGAGCTTCTTCAGGCGAAGAAATGAGTTGTGCGCAGCCCGTCCGATCTGGCTAGACCTCTCGGGTTTCACGGCTAGATTCCTCCGCGTGCTTGGCTCATCTCATCTCATCATCAGCATCTGCGCGATTCCGGCTCTGTCTGGAATCGCAAGCGCGGCACCTGTCATTGCGGGTCTGCATCAGAAACACCCGCTGACCGAAGCCCAGCAGGGAGCGGTTTTGATCGAGGAACTCAAGTGCGCATCGTGCCACGAAAGCCTGTCCGCGAGACCCGCCAAAGGCCCCGATCTTCAGGATCTCAGCGCGCGCGTTAAACCCGATTTCCTCAAATCCTTCATTCAACACCCAGCCCAACACGATCCCGGCACGGCGATGCCGAATCTGCTCGGTGGTTTGTCTGCCGAAGATCAGGAAAAAACCGCTACCGCACTCAGCGCCTACCTGCTTTCACTGAAAACCCCTCCCGCATCCCATCCAACCCTGCCCAAGGATGAAGCGCAGGACGGGAAAAAACTCTTCCATGAAATCGGTTGCGTTTCCTGCCACAGCCCGCGCGATGGAAATGAGGCGACCAAGAATCTAACAGGTTTTGTGAATTTGGATCACGTTTCCAAAAAATATCATCCTGCCGGGCTTGCGGAATTCTTGCACGAGCCTCTGAAAGTCCGACCCGATGGGCGCATGCCCGACATGCGCCTCAGCCGCAGCGAAGCTGAACTTCTCGCAGCGTTCATGGTCGGCACGCCAGAAGAAACTCCGAAACCTGATGTCCATTCAGCTGAAATCATTGCCTCAGGGAAAAAGGCGTTTACGGAAATGCGCTGTGCGGCCTGCCATGAAACCGGTGACAAGACTGTGGCGCCGCTTGCTCCTCTACCCCCGAAACCCAAGCTCGATCTCAATGCGGGCTGTCTCTCTGAAAAACCCGGCAAAGCCCCGGACTATGAATTAAGCGAGCAACAGCGTGCGGTAATTCGCATCGCTCTAACAGAAAAATCCGATCCGCCGAGCGCCGCGGAATCGGTCAAGCTGCGACTGACCCAGCTCAACTGCATCTCCTGCCATCAACGCGATGATTACGGCGGTGTAAAACCCGAGCTCGACAGCTATTTCCACAGCACCGAAGAAGCTCTAGGGAACCACGCGCGCATCCCGCCCGAGCTCACGCTGACTGGCGCGAAGCTGCAATCGACCTGGCTCAACAAGGTGCTCTACGAAGGAGAAACCGTGCGCCCTTACATGATCACCCGCATGCCGCAGTTCGGCGATGCGGCGCTGGATGGCCTGCACAAGTTGTTCGGCGAGGTGGACAAAATGCCGCCGCTTGAATTCGCGCCGCCCGACAACAAATCGAAACACGAAATGTCCAACGCCGCGCATCGCTTGCTCGGTGATCAAGGGCTGAACTGCATTGCCTGCCACAACTACAACGGCAAGGAATCCCCGAGCATGAAAGGCCTGGACATCATGACATCCGCCGAACGTTTGCAACCGGCATGGTTCGATCAGTTTTTGCGAAACCCTGCGAAATTCCGACCCGGCATCATCATGCCGTCATACTGGCCGGACGACAAAGCCGTGCAAACCGAAATCCTCGGTGGAAATGCGGACGAACAAATCCGCGCGCTGTGGTATGAATTCACGCTCGGTCGCTCCGCCCGCGATCCCTCCGGCCTGCGGAGCGAGGACCCGGAACTCATCGTCACCGATCAAACCCGCACCTACCGCGGTCGCAGCACGGTTGCCGGTTATCGCGGCATCGCGGTCGGTTACCCCGGCGGCATGAACTACGCGTTCAACGCCCACAACGGCGCGTTCTCCGCATTGTGGACTGGCAAATTCGTCAAGGTCGGCTGGCGCGGCCAGGGTTCGGGAAATTTCACTCCCGCCGCGCCAGTGGTCCAGCTTGCAGAAGATGTGGCGTTTCTAACAAAACTGCCCGAAGCCTGGCCACTCAGACCCGTGCGAACCAAAGAAGCTCCGGTTAATCCCGATCCAACCTATCCCTCCCAATACGGCTACCGTTTCCAAGGATACACCATCGGCGAAAACGGAGTGCCGACGTTCCGTTACCAATGTGATGAGGTCGAGATCGAGGATTCCTCGCTTTCCACGGACAACAACCAAGGATTCAAACGCACTCTGAATTTCAATACCCCAAAAGCCACCACGGTTTATTTCCGCGTCCTGACCGGAAAAATCGAAGCGATTTCCGAAACCTCATACAAGATTCCCAAACTGCAACTGGGCATCGGCACCTCCACCGCCAAGCTTTCCAACATGCTCCGCTCCGCAGCCGTGGATCAGGAACTCATCCTCAAACTGGATCTCCCATCCGGAACCACAACCCTTTCGCTCGATTATGTTCTGCTCCCGTAAATTGAAAGCTGTCACCACTTGTCTGCTGACGCTCTGTACCCTTCACGCCGAGGACGTTGGCGAGCGCTGGGGGACTGCGGAACGCGAGCGCAAATACTACCGCATCTCCGATCTGCCGATTCCGAAAAATCTCGTCATCGAAGCCGGTGCTTTCTGCGATCTGCCAGACGGACGCATCGCCGTCGGCACGCGTCACGGCGATGTCTATTTCATCAGCGGAGCCGATGCCGCCAACCCCGAACCCAAATACCATCTCTTCGCCACCGGACTCGATGAGATTTTCGGCCTCGCATGGAAAGACAACTCGCTCTTCGTCACGCACAGTGCCGAGCTGACCAAGGTTTCCGATGCTAACAACGACGGCGTCGCAGATCGTTACGATGTCGTTTCCGATGCATGGGGCTACGGCACCTACCACGAATACGCCTTCGGTTCGAAGTTTGATGCCAAGGGAAACCAATTCGTCGCGCTCGGTTTGTCTAGCTCCTATCACTCGCAGGAATTGTTCCGTGGCTGGGTTTTCAAAGTCACTCCCGACGGGAAATCGATTCCCTACGCGAGCGGCGTGCGCAGTCCGGGCGGGATCGGATTCAACGAAACCGGCGAGCTGTTTTATATCGAAAGCCAAGGCCCTTGGAACTCGGCTTGCAGTCTCAAGTTCATCAAGGAAGGCGGATTCATGGGCCACCCCATCAGTTACAACTGGTATCCATACGCACCCAACATGGGCGAGACTCCGGTTGAGCCCAAATCCGGATCCTCCAATCTGACAGAAAGCAAAAGGGTCAGGCAACTCGATCCCTACGCTGTCGTGTTTCCATACATCCGCATGGGGCGTTCGCTGAGCGGTTTTGTGATCGATACCACAGGTGGGAAATTCGGTCCGTTTGAAAACCAGATCTTCATGGGCGACTACACGCAGTCGATCGTCGTGCGTGCGACCACCGAACAAGTGAACGGTGTCTGGCAAGGCGCGTGTTACCCGTTTCGCGAGGAACTTTCCACCGGTTTGCTCAACGTGCATTTCACTCCGGAAGGTCGTTTGATCACAGGCGGGACAAATCGCGGCTGGCCGGTGCGCGGACTGAAACCTTACGCACTGGAGCGTCTCGAATGGACCGGAGTGACTCCGTTTGAAATCAAACGCATCACCATCACAGCCGATGGTTTCAATATCGAGTTCACCAAACCCGCCGATCCGGCAACCGCAAGCGATCCGTCGAGTTACACGGTTTCCTCTTTCACCTATCCTTATCACCAGGGCTATGGCGGGCCGGAGATTGAGCAGACCCAAGCCAAGGTCACCGCAGTCACTCTTGCGAAAGATGGCCTCAGCGCCCGCGTATTCCTGGAGAAAATCATCCAAGGTCACATCCACGAATTCAAACTCAAACCCGTCCGTGACCTCGATGGCGAAACCCTCGTCCACGACTTTGCTTTCTACACCGTCAACGAAATCCCGAAACCATGAAACCCATTTTCACCCTGATCACTCTACTCACTGTTTCGGCTCTGGCCGCTCCAAAAGTCACGATAGCCAAACCGGATTTCACCAAAGGCGATCCCATCCCTGCCGGTGCCACCCACGATTGGACCCTCGGCGCAACGGGAACGCGTGGTTGGATATACAGCAACAAGCTCGAAACCTCCGAAGCCCGTCAAATCCGGATTACCAAAGTTGAGAAAGGTTCACCCGCAGATGGAAAACTCGCGGTCGGTGATGTGATTCTCGGTGTCGGCGGAAAACCGTTTTCCTATGACCCCCGCACGGAATTCGGCAAAGCTCTGACAGCTGCTGAAGCCGCCAATGGAAAACTTTCCCTGACACGCTGGAAAGATGGCAACACCGACGAGGTCGTTCTCCAGCTTCCTGTGCTCGGTGCCTACAGCAAGACCGCTCCTTACAACTGCCCGAAATCCGCCAAAATTTTCCAAGCCGGTTGCGAGGCTCTCGCAAAACGGATGAAGGAAGATGCGAATTACACGAAACAAAATCCCATTCCCCGCGCACTCAACGCGCTCGCCTTGCTCGCCAGCGGCGATCCGAAATACAACGACATCATCAAACGCGAGGCGGATTGGGCTAAAGATTTTTCCGCCGACAGCATGGCCACATGGTATTACGGCTACGTCATCGCTTTCCTGGCCGAATACCAATTGGCGACCGGTGACCAATCCGTTCTTCCCGGCCTGCGCCGTATGGCAATGCAAGCCGCAACGGGCCAAAGCCATGTCGGATCATGGGGACACAAATTCGCAAGACCCGATGGCGGGCTTTATGGTTACGGCATGATGAACGCTCCCGGTATTCCTCTGACCACTTCTCTGGTGCTCGCGAAAAAAGCCGGAGTGGATGATCCGGCGATGAGCCTGGCGATCGAGCGCAGCTTGAAACTGCTGCGTTTCTTCGAAGGCAAAGGATCCGTTCCTTATGGCGACCACAATCCATGGATCCAAAACCATGATGACAACGGTAAAAACGGAATGGCCGCGGTGTTGTTCAATCTCGTCGGGGAGAACAAACCTGCCGAATATTTTTCCCGCATGAGTCTCGCTTGCCACGGCTCAGAGCGTGACACGGGCCACACCGGAAACTTCTGGAACATCACCTGGGCGATGCCGGGCGTCTCCCAATCCGGCCCTGAGGCCACCGGCGCATGGATGCAGGAATTCGGCGCATGGTATTACGATCTCGCTCGCCGCCATGATGGCAGTTTTCCCCACCAAGGTCCGCCGGATCCCAAGGGTGACCACACCAAAAGCTGGGACGCAACCGGTTCCTTCCTGCTCGCTTATGCGATGCCGCTGAAAAAAATCCACCTCACCGGAAAACAACCCGGAAAAGTAACCCAGCTTTCTAACAAAGAAGCGGCCGCAATTATCGCAGACGGCTGGGGCTGGAGCAACGCGAACCGCAACGCGGCCTACGATGCGCTCAACGAAGCGCAATTGTTGGAACGGTTGAAAAGCTGGTCGCCTGTCGTCCGTGATCGCGCCGCCATGGCGATTGCACGCCGCAAAGGCACGCCCGCACCGATCGATGCGCTCGTGGCTTTGTTAGATTCGGATAACCTTCATGCCCGCTATGGCGCTTGCCAGACATTCGTCCAGTTGAAAGCCGCTGCCGCACCCGCCATTCCCGCGCTGATGAAAGCCCTCGGTGACAAAGATCTATGGTTGCGTATTCTTTCTGCGGAGGCCCTCGTCGGGATCGGCGCGCCCGCAAAAGACGCGCTTCCTCAAATACTCACCATGCTTGCGAAGGGCGGAACCAAAGAGGATCCGCGTGCGATGGAGCAACGTTACCTCAGCTATTTCATCTTCGGAAAGATGCTTCGCAGCATTCCCGTCAACGAGATCGATCAGTCGCTGCTCCAAAAAGCCATCATCGCAGGACTGGAGAACCAGGACGGACGCGCTCGTGGTTCCATCTCATCGGTTTACAACAAGCTCACCTACGAGCAACTCAAGCCACTCCTGCCAGCGATTTATCAAGCCATTGCAAAACCCGCACCCAGTGGTGAAATGTTTGCCGGCCAAGTGCGTGTCGCGGGGCTCCAGCTGTTTGCGAAACACAAGATCGCCGAAGGTATTCCGCTGTGCATTCCGGTGATGGATATCCAAAGCTGGGGAAAACAAGACCGCATTCAAGGCATCCTTGCTGCGATTGAAACCTATGGCGCGGGTGCCAAAACCATTCTCCCGGATTTGAAACAGCTCGAGAAAGATCTAATCGGCCACTCCGAAGCAAAAGGCATGACTGAACAGATCGATCGCCTGAAGCAGATCATCCAGAAGATCGAGACCAGCACGGAGACGCTTGAGTTGCGCAGTATGAAGTAATTCAAGCATCACATGAAACTCCTTCAAATCGCCCTGCTTCTGATACTAACACCATCCGCGGCCTTTACCCAAGAGAGCCGTAAGACCAATGTCTTGTTCATCGCCGTTGACGACATGAACACGGATCTCAATTGCTACGGGTCGAAACGGATCAAAACCCCGAACATCGACAAACTCGCCGCAGAAGGCGTGCTTTTCGACCGCGCTTATTGCCAATTCCCTGTGTGTGGCCAGAGCCGGGCGAGCGTCATGACGGGATTGCGTCCCAATACCACCGGATTTCTCGGCAAGAATGACAATCTAAGGAAACTGCAACCCAATGTCGTCACTCTCGGGCAGTTTTTCATGAATCAAGGTTATGTGTCCGCACGAGTCGGTAAAATCTATCATTACAGCAATCCTTATGCGATCGGTACGAATGGCCATGATGATGCGGCCACCTGGAACGAACGCTACAATCCCATCGGGATCGACCGCACACAGGAACAGAATATCACGCGCTATGGCAAGATGCAGGATCCCAAAGCACTCGGCAACTCCATGGCTTGGTGGGATCCTGTTAGTGAAGACACGGATCACACCGACGGTAAAGTCGCCTCACAGGCCATCGAGCTGATTCAAAAACACAAGGACAAACCTTTTTTCATCGCGGTCGGATTCTACAGGCCCCACTGCCCGTACATCGCACCGAAAAAATATTTCGATCTCTACGATATCAAGGACATCGGGATGGAAAGTCTTGATGACGCAAAAAAGGATCTCGAAGACGTGCCTGAAATAGCCTACAAGCGCGATGGTGACAGTTGGCCGTATTACTTTGAAGGCGTAACTCCTGACCAAGCGAAACAATGCAAACTGGCTTACTACGCATCGATCTCTTTTTTGGATGCACAGATCGGGCGCATCATGGAGGCGCTCAGGGAAAGCGGTCTGGATGACAACACACTCGTCGTCTTCTGGTCAGACCACGGTTTTTTCCTCGGAGAAAAAGGATTGTGGTTCAAATCCAAAAACTTTGAACGCAGCCTTCGCAGTCCGCTGATCATTCGCGGCCCATCGGTCAAAGGAAATCAGGTCTGCGCCAGCCCAGTCGAACTGCTGGATTTGTATCCGACCTTGGTCGATATGACAGGCCATAATGTGCCACCGGCTCTGGAAGGTGAATCCCTTCGGCCCCTGTTAGAAGATGCCAAGGCCCCATGGAACAAGCCTGCCATATCTCAGATTTCCTATGGGAAAAAAGATCAGGGCTATACGATCCGCACAGAGCGTTACCGCTACGTCGAGTGGAATGGCGGCAAGGATGGAGAAGAGCTTTACGATCATCAAAACGATCCTGATGAAATCCATAACCTGGCTTCCGAACCCGTGCACCAGAGCATAAAAGATCGGCTGAAAAAAGAGTTGAGCCCGTTTGTGAAATACTGATGTTCACGGTTTTTCGATCTGCCATATACTTCGTAAATACACACCCGGCACATATTCGGTTTACGAAGGCTTCATCGTCAAAATCATGAAAGTTTTTTGCAAACTGTTACTGTTTCGGAACCACCTGCCCATAAACTAATCGGGTTGTAGCAGCTATTTGGGGTTTACGCCGAGATGAAGGAAAATAGTCTCATTTTCATGAACGGTTCACAACAGCGTCGCCGGACGCATTTTTATCAACAGCTGCAAACAGGCGAAGCGCTGATCTTGTTTGCGGGCTCTGCACCCCGAAAGACGGCTGACGCATGCTATCCCTTTTTTGCAAACCGCAATTTTTACTACCTCACCGGTATCCTTCAAACCGGTAGCGTTTTTCTCGCCATGAACATTGGCGGAGTCATCAAGGAAACTTTGTTCATTCATGACAAAGATATGATGATCGAGCGCTGGAATGGTTACCGGATTTCCCATCAGGAAGCCATCGACGCATCTGGAATCAACGACATCAGAAGTCTCAAGGAACTCGACGAATTTCTAACCGAAATACTGGAATCCGGATCGATCACCGCCCTCTGGTATGATTTCGACAAATACGACGAAGGCCGGAAAGACGCGCCGCAGAACAAACACAGCGAAGCACTTCTCGCTCTCCATCCCTGGCTGCAATTGAAAAATGCCTATCCGTCGATCTGTGCCGCGCGCACGATCAAGGATGCCGGTGAAATTGCCGAAATCCGCAACGCCATGACCATCACCCGTGATGCGATTCATGCAATGATGAAAGAAGCGAAACCGGGGATTTACGAATATCAGCTTGAAGGGGTTTTCACCAAAGTCCTCGCCGATGCGGGTGTGCGTGAACCCGCTTTCGCGAACATCATCTCCGCCGGACGCAACAATTTCTATATCCATTACGAGGAGCCGACAGGCATCCTCCATGATGGCGACCTGATTCTAACCGATGTCGGTGCCCGCAAAAACGAATACGTCAGCGACATTTCTCGCGCTTTTCCTGTGAGCGGAAAATTTACTGCAGCGCAGAAGGAGGTATATTCCATCGCGCTTCAAGTGAACAAAGAACTGATGGAAAAGCTGGCTCCGGGGAAAATTTCTTTTGAAGAAATCGAAACCTATTCGAGAAAGCGCGTCGGTGAATTGCTTGTCGCTGCAGGCTATCTCGGCAAGGACGAGGATGTTAGCAAATACTACTGGCATAAAGGCACCCACCACATCGGGCTGGATGTCCACGACGTCGGCCCTGCGGGAAATCCGATCGCCCCCGGCATGGTGTTCACCATCGATGTTGGCATCTATATGGAAGATCAAAACATCGGCTTCCGAGTCGAAGACAACGTCGCGATCACGGAGACGGGTTATGAACATCTGTCCGCCGATATCGTGCGTGAGATCGATGATATCGAAGCGATGATGAAATGAAACGTGGCGGCGGATTGCAATCCGCCACCACACTGAACTCACAGCTTCTGCCCGTCCGCAATCAGACGTTCGCGGAGTTTTTCGTATGGCCCTTTTTGCACGGGGACACTGCCATCGATTGCCATGCATGCGGCAGTGGCTGCGCTTTGTCCCAACACCATGAAAACGGGCTCCATACGGATGGAGCCGAATGCGATGTGTGAGGCGGACAATGCCCACGGTACGAAGAGGTTTTCACATTCGCCGGTTTTCGGAACGATGGAGCGATAAGAAATGCCGTAGGGCTTGTTGTCTTTGAGATAGGTTTGAATGTCTCCTTCGTTCATCACCATCCCTTCATGGACAAAACGCTGCGTGTTGTGGGAGTCCAGCGTGTAAGCCCCTTGACCGACCGGATCCTCGACGGGGATTTTCAGTTTGCAATGGTTCTCGGTCATCACGAAATCCGATACCATCCTGCGTGCCTCGCGCACGTAAAGATTGTAAGGCCAGTGGCCGTTGTTAGGAAATTCATCTTTCGCAAGTCCCCACGCAGCATAGCTCTTGCGGATCACCTCAGGAACTCTTGGATGGTTCTGCACCGTCCAGACGAGTCCGAGCTGGTAATCTCGATGTTTCGCCGCGACAGCCTCGCGCTCGGCGTGGCTCAGGGTCGCCCAATTCCAGTCCTTGCCGTAATTTCCTCCGATTAAATCGCATGAAAACCCACCCGTGTTGTTCGAATCGGTTTTGCGGTTTGGTATCATGCTGGTTTTGAAAAACCCGGTCTTCTGTCCGGCCTCAATGGAGCGGAACAGCAATTCGAAATCCTCCTCGTTGTAGTTTTCGGGCTTTTCGATCGCAATCCGGTTTTCAGGCGCATCGGTCAGGACCATACGGTAGCAATACGCCTGTAGCTTTTCATCACCATCACCTACCTCACCGCCCATGTCGGGATTGACTCCAGCCAACAAACCGCTGTTTGGGTCGCCTTTGACGCGAAAGGGATCGATCCCTTTCGGCAACTGGTTTTTCAATGCCGCACCGGTGATTCCGTTGCCAGTCTCACCGTATGTGGCATTCGCCTCTCGACCGATGGTGAAAGAGACGCCCGCGAGCGGGAGAAGATCGCCTTCGTAGGAGGCATCGATAAACATTTTGCCCGAAACCGTATCGCCGTTTTCTAACACGATTTTGGAGATCCGCTTGCCGTGCATCTCCACTCCTCTTTTCAAATCCAGGCGACCTTTGATGATGTTCACGCCCGCATCTTTGGCCATTCGGTCGAAGATCTGCTCGGCGATTTTGGGTTCGAACACCGAGGCAAGCTCCTTCTCGGGATTGAACGACGGAGTTCCCTGCGCCATTTTCGGGAAAGCATCGCGTTGCTGCAAATTCCATGCTTCGGGTTTTTGATAATGAAGATAAGCGGCATGATAGAAATCACGCGACAAGCCGCCAAGGATGGCGTCGTTTCCGATGTCCGACCAGCCTAGTCCGCTGCTGGTCAGTCCGCCGAGATGGCCGTATTGGGAAATCAGAATCACGCTCTTGCCCATCTTCGCAGATTGCACCGCCGAGGTCACTCCGCCTGACGCATCGCCGTAAACCACCACATCGGCTTGATGTTCAGCAGCGCGATGAATCGAGGTATTGGCGAGCAGGGCGGCGAGTGCGATGAGCGAGGTTTTCATATGGGTTTGAGCGGTATTTTACGCAGTGGGTCGGAAAATTTTTCATGGATCCGACAGCTTGCGATCTTCCATTCAGTAGCATAGAGACTCAATCCATATGAAATCAAACCTCATCCTCGGCAGCTTTGCCGCCTTTATCACTTTCGTCACCGTGAGTTGCAAATCCGAGAAATCCGAAGTTTCAGCCCAAGAGCCCGACGTGCGCACCCATCCTGTTCCGGAAAGCTCTCAATGGCTCACTTATCCTGGTGGCAAAGGTCCGGGCAAAGGCAAACATGTGGTGCTCATCGCAGCCGATCAGGAATACCGCAGTGAGCAAGCAATGCCGATGTTGGCTCGCATTCTCGCCACCCATCACGGTTTTGACACCACGGTGCTTTTCAGCGTGAACGCGGAGGGAATGGTTGATCCCACTCTGCCGACTCCTGACCGCAAAGACGAGTCCACCTTTCGCAAACACAACATTCCCGGTCTGGAACATCTGGTAAAAGCCGACGCGCTCATCCTTTTCACCCGTCTGATCAGCCTACCACTGGAACAGGAAAAACACCTCGTAAATTATTTTGATTCCGGAAAACCCATCATCGCGTTGCGCACCTCCAATCATGGTTTCGCGGGAAATCTCGATTACAAAATCAACGGCGAGCAGGTCTCCCTTGGTCAAATCCTGGGTGGATCGTTCATGAATCATCACGGCGAATGGCAAGCCGACTCCACTCGCGGCGACATCGTTCCTGAAGCGAAGGATCATCCTGTGCTCGCAGGCGTGAAAGACATCTGGGGTTTGACGGATGTTTATCGCACCTATCCCCAAGGCGGCTCACTTCCCGATGGCTGCACCGCGCTGGTTTACGGACAACCGCTGATCGGTCGCGAACCGGGCGGTCCGAATAATCCTGAGAAAGAACCGCTTCCTGTCGTTTGGGTGAAAAACTGGAAAACCAGCTCTGGAAAGGAAGCGCGGGTTCTCCATTCGACCATGGGCAGCAGCAAGGATTTCCAGAATCCCGGCCTGCGGCGGCTCGTCATCAATGGTGTGTATTGGGGCTTGAGTTTGGAGGACAAAATCCAAACGGAAAGCAGCGTGGAATACGTTGGAGAATACCAACCGCTCTCGCATGGTTTCCAGCACGACAAACTCGGCGTCATCCCGCGCCCCGTGTCTTACTATCGTTGATTACGATCAGACGGATTGAATCTGCCTCAGGGGATCAGCACCGCTTCACCGGCCTCAGTCCGCTGATGATTTCGGCCACTCAGTGGCGAATTCATTCAGCGCCTCTGGATTTCCGAGCCAGCCAGATCGGCAACATCCTCGGTTTTTTCGCCATCGGCGAGGAAGGAACGAAATGCTCGACCACCTCGTAGCCATCCCGCTCCAAGTTGCGGGTCAGATTCGGCATCGGTCGGGTTGAAGCGATGGCCAGCAGGCCGCCAGGTTGCAATGCCTCATAGGTCGCTGCGATCCACCGCTTGTCGTTGACGTAAAACCGCTGCTTGCCAGCGGTCGGCGCGGAATCGAGATGAATCAGGATCGCATGCAAAGTGCCGGATTGTTTGTTCAGTGCATTTGCGCCCGGATCGCGCTCGATCACCACGCGCGGATCGTTGAGCGGTGTGTCGGGAAAAAACTGGCGGTTCCAGTCAATCAATGCGCTGCGGTTTTCCGCGATCGTGTAAACCGCACGTTTCTGCGGAAGCTCCTGCATGATGGATTGGAGCATGTGTCCCAGACCCGCACCGATCATCCAGATCCGCGGTTGCCGCGCCGGGCGAAACGGCGCGGCAGCAAGTCTTGCCAGTTCCTCTTCCGAATTTCGCGTCGCCGGCCCGCAAATTTGCTGGCCCTCAACCAGGAGATATCTGCGCCCATCGTGCTCCTGCAGCTCAAGCGGGGATCCGTCTTCTGATATCGTTTCGGCTAGAGTGATGCGTGGTTTCATGTCGGCTTATTTCTTGCTAGAATGAACGATTTCTGATAATCGACAACCACGATGTCAGAAGAATCTTCAAATCCCCAATCGGCTACTCCTCCTGAGCAACCAACAACTCCTGCTCCCGTGGTTTATACCAAAGAACAAAAAGATAAAAAAACGATCGCCGGCATATTGGGGATTCTTCTCGGTGGGCTGGGTATCCACAAATTCATTTTAGGTTATACCGTCGAGGGTGTGATCATGTTGGTGGTTGGATTGGTCGGTTTGCTGGCATGTGGACTACCTACCATGGCCGTTGCCATCATAGGACTGATCGAGGGAATCATCTACCTCACCAAATCCGATGACGAATTTGTCGCTACCTATGTGGTCGGCCGCAAAGGCTGGTTCTGATATCGGTTCAATCCTTCAACCTCTGAAAAAAGAAAACCTCGGCCCGTTTCAGGCCGAGGTTTTTGGTTTTGAAGATCTGTTGCAAGGCGGTAACCGCCAGAGCATTAGAGGCTTCCTTTGAGAGCGGCAGAGGCTTTGAAACCAACCGACTTGGAGGCGGCGATTTTGAGAGCTTCTCCGGTCTTCGGATTGCGACCTGTGCGAGCAGCACGCTTTTTCACTTCGAAAGTACCAAATCCGATGATCTGGACCTTCTTGTCTTTTTTCACGCCTTTGGCGATGGACTCAAGCACCGCGTCGAGGGCTTGCTCAGCTGCGCGCTTGGTTGTGTCTGCTCCGAGGGCTTTTTGGATGGATTCGATAAGTTCTGCTTTGTTCATGGCAAAGGTGTTTGTGCGAATCGCGCCGCTTTTTGGCAAGACAAAATCTTACATAAAATAAAGGATTTTTTGAATCCCCTGCTTGACTTCGCCCCGATTTCTCGCTTGCGCCCCTCGCAGAGGGGAGGGATTGTTCCAGCAGGGAAAGCAGACCTAACAGATCGTTGCGAGCCTCGGGGATCGGTCGCGGTATTTTTCTAACAGAAATGGAGCTCGATGGTGAAATGCAAAATTGGAGTCTTGCATCCATCATCCTACCCGAACAGCGCGCGCGCCGTCCGACCCCGGACCGCACGTCTCCGGACATGCAGCACTGATTCGCATCTTTCAGTCTTCCTGTTTTTTTCTCCCATTCTGCCGTTCATTCCAGTTCGGCCTGTATGAAATGCGTGTGATGGAACGCATGCGAAACATTTTGGTTTTGTGAAATACTGTCGAACTACGCATGCCCGATTGATCCTTGCTGTCAATCACCCCATAACCTTTATCCAACTTGGACTTTCATGTGAAATTCCGACTTTGTGAAAATTTTCACAAATAGCTCTTGCGGACAAATTGCGGTCTGTCTATGACCCGCGCGCTCATTTCATCCTGAATCACCCATGACGCGTTTTCTTGGCACATTTATCGCATTTTTCATGTTCAGCCTGGTTTCTGCATTTGGTGCAGAGGGCGGACATCACGAACTGCCGTTTCAGGCGCCGGTGGTGATTGATTTGGGTTTCTTCAAAATCACCAACTCCATGATCGCGATGTGGGTCGTCGGTCTGGTGATCATCGTGGTCGCACAGTTTGCGACCCGTAACATTTCTCTCCTTCCCGGAAAACTTCAGAATCTCCTCGAAGCCGTGATCGAGGGCCTCCAAGGCTTCCTGGGTGGTATCATGGGTCCCAAACTCGCCAAAGACACCTTCTGGTTCTTCGGCTCCGTTTTCATTTTCATCATTTGTGCCAACTGGATGGGACTGATTCCTACGGTAGGCACCGTCGGACACAACCTTGTGGACGAAAGCGGCAAGGTCGTCCAATGGGTTCCATGGCTCCGTGGCGCCAACGCCGACATCAACATGACCCTCGGTTTGGCTCTGACTTTCTTCCTGCTCTGGATCTTCTGGGCCGTGAAATACAACGGTGTCGGGGGTTTCCTCAGCCACATCTTCATCTATCACGGTGAGGGCAAAGGCTTCATCAAGGCTCTCCTGATCGTGATTTTCTTCATGGTCGGCTTCCTGGAGATCCTCTCCATCATGATCCGCCCGCTCTCGCTCACTTTCCGTCTCTACGGAAACATCTACGCGGGTGAGAACCTGCTCGAGCTCATGCTCTACCTCGGCGGCCGCTTCTTCGGCTGGCTCGCCGCCCTGCCCTTCTATTTCCTCGAACTCATGGTCGGAGCGATCCAGGCCTTGGTTTTCACCCTTCTCACCGCGGTTTTCACCGGCCTCATGTGCCAACACGACGAATCGGAAGAACACGGACATTGAAACCCTTTTGGGAGCCGGACCATGGCATAGCGACTGTGGGGGTAACCAAATCACACTAAACCAACAACAAACCAAACAAATACAATTATGGAAGGTAACATCGCCATCTTGGGTGCCGCTCTCGGTGCCACTATCGCCCTCGGACTCATCGGTTTCAAAGCTTGTGAAGCTGTCGGCCGCAATCCAGGCGCTTCAGGTAAGGTTCTTGTTCAGTCACTCCTTGTCGCAGCTCTTGCGGAAGGTGCCCTGATCATCACCATCCTTCTTGGCGGTAACTAAATCGCCATCGGGAAGGTGGCGACCCCACCTTCCCAACATCCCTTTCTTTCAACGTTTCCTCTCACTCAATCAACCGCTCACGCCTTCCACAGTATGGAATTCATCTATATCCTCGCCGAAACCGGTGGCATCGTTGCCGACCTCAAACAAGTGGGTCAAAATCTGCAGGCAAAATTTGGTGTGCATACGCAGCTCCTGATTTCCCAAGCGGTCGGCTTCGCCATTTTCGCGACAGCCCTCAAAATTTTCGCCTTCAAGCCGATTTCCGACATGCTCGAGCAACGCCGTGAGCGCATCGCCGCAGGTGAGGAAAAACTCAAGCGCATCGAAAAACAACTCGCGGAGTCCGAGGAAACCACCGCTGCCGCCATCGCCAAGGCTAACGAAGAAGCCCTGCGCCTGATCACCGAAGCCAAACAAGGCGCCGCAGCTTTCACCGAGCAAAAATCCCAGGAGGCCATCGCTCAAGCCCAGCAAATCCTTGCGAAAGCCGAGGCCGCAGCCAACGCCGACCGCCAGCGCATCTCTGCCGAACTCAAGCGCGAATTCGGTCGCCTCGTCGCCAGCACCACTTCCCAGGTCACAGGCAAAGTTCTCACCGATGCCGACCAACACCGTATCAACGAAGAAGCCCTCGCCAAAGTCGGCAACTGATTCCTTCTTTCCTCAACCCGACCACGATGAAAATTTCCAAAATCGCCGCCGCCACCGCTCGCCGCTTGTTCGGCCTGTGCCAAGTGAACGGCCAGCTTGATGACAACAAGCTGCGGGATCTGGTTTCCAAACTCATCGCCTCACGGCCTCGCGACTACCGCGCGATCCTGGCCTCCATTCAACGCCTCACCCGTCTCGAAGAAGCGCGTCGTGCCGTGATCGTGGAAAGCGCTGTGGAACTCTCCGCCGGCGAGCGCCAGCAAGTCGAAGCCGGCCTCGCCAAGGAATACGGCTCCAAACTCAGCATCGAATACAAAATCAACGCGACCCTCCTCGGTGGGCTCCGCATCAAGGTCGGCGACGACGTCCTCGACGGTTCCGTCCAAGGCCGCATCGACCGCCTCTCCAAAGCCTTCTAAGCATTTTCTCAGTCTGAAAACTGAACACTTCCAACTAGCAAACTTATTATGAGCAGCATCCTCCAGGACATCGAAAAACAAATCGCCGGCATCAGCTCGAGCGTTGAAAAAACCAATACCGGCACCGTTCGCAAAGTCGGTGACGGCGTCGCCATCGTCGAAGGCCTCTCCGGCGTCATGCTCAACGAAATGATTGAGTTTGATGGTGGAGTGACCGGTATGGCACTCAACCTTGAAGAAAGCGAAGTCGGTGTCGTTCTGCTCGGCAACTACGCTGCTGTGACCGAAGGCGCAACCTGCCGCACCACTGGCAAACTTCTCTCCATCCCTGTCGGTGAGGCCATGCTCGGCCGCGTGGTCAACGCCCTGGGCGCACCGCTCGACGGCAAAGGCGATATCGCCGCTTCCGCACAGTATCCGATGGAAAAAATCGCTCCCGGGATCATCAAACGGAAATCCGTTTCCGTTCCTGTGCAAACCGGAATCATGGCGATCGACGCCATGGTGCCGATCGGCCGCGGCCAGCGCGAGCTGATCATTGGTGACCGTGCCACCGGCAAAACCACCATCGCAGTGGACACCATCATTTCCCAAGCCCAGCAAAACAAAGCTGCGGAGCAAGGCAAACTCCAGAACCACAAGCCGATGTATTGTATCTACGTCGCCATCGGCCAAAAACTCTCCAACGTTGCCCGTATCCAAAAGACTCTCGAAGATGCCGGCGCGATGGAATACACCACCATCGTTTCCGCTTCCGCTTCCGATGCAGCTGCCATGCAGTTCCTCGCTCCATACGCAGGTTGCGCGATCGCCGAATACCTCATGGACAAAGGTCAGGACTGCTTGATCGTTTTCGACGACCTTTCCAAACACGCCGTGGCCTACCGCCAGGTTTCCCTCATCCTTCGCCGCCCATCCGGTCGCGAGGCTTACCCAGGTGACGTTTTCTACCTCCACTCCCGCCTCCTTGAGCGTTCCGCTCGTCTCACCGATGCAGCGGGCGGCGGTTCACTCACCGCTCTCCCGATCATCGAGACCCAGGCAGGCGACGTTTCCGCATACATCCCAACCAACGTGATCTCCATCACTGACGGCCAGATCTATCTTGAAACCGACCTTTTCTACCAAGGTATCCGCCCCGCGATTTCCGTCGGTCTCTCGGTTTCCCGCGTCGGCTCCGCTGCTCAAACCAAAACCATCAAATCCGTTGCCGGAACCACGAAACTCGACCTCGCCCAGTATCGCGAGCTTCAGGCTTTCGCCCAGTTCGGTTCCGACCTCGATGCGTCCACCAAGAAGAAACTCGATCGCGGTGCCCGCATCGTCGAGCTCTTCAAGCAAAACCAATACTCTCCAGTGAGTATGGAAGTGGAATCCATCTATCTCTTCGCGATGCAGAACGGTTTCTTCGATGACGTGGCCGTGAAAGACATCGGTCGCTGCCAAGACGCCATGGGCGAGTTCTTCACCACCCGCAAAGCCGAGCTTCTCGACAAGATCCGCAACGAAAAACCGGATCTCAAGAAAGACGCTGCGATGGTTGACGCCGTCAAACAAGCCATCGACGACTTCAAGAAATCCTGGAAATAACTCTTTCTCTAAGCTCCCAGCTCCACGCTTTTTATGGCCAACCTCCGAGACATCCGCCGCCGAATCAAATCGGTCAAGAACACCGCCCAAATCACCCGGGCGATGCAGCTCGTTGCGGCCGCGAAGATGAAGAAAGCGCAAGACCAAGCCATGGCGGGTCGCGACTACTCATCCCAGCTCAACGCCGTCCTCAGCGACATCGCCGCAAATTTCAGCGAAGAAGAAATTTCCCATCCGCTGCTCCAAACCCGCGAAGGCGACCGTGAGCTGGTGCTGGTGATTTCCACCGACAAAGGTCTTTGCGGCCCGCTCAACACCAACCTTGCCAAAAAGCTCCGTTCGGAAACTTCCGGCAGCGCGGATTACGTCACCGTCGGTCGCAAGCTCCGCGTGATGTTGGAGAAGCTGCAAAAGAACATCCTCGCGGATTTCACCGTCAAGGATCCTGTGCCGTTCCCGGACGCCCGCGCGATCGCCGCTTTCCTCACCAAACAATTCTCGGAAGGAAAATACGACAAGGTTTCCATCGTCTACACGCGCTTCGTCAACACCCTCAACCAAGTTCCGGAAGTTGTCCAACTCCTGCCGGTTCTTCCTCCGACTTCGTCCGAGGACTCTGGATTGATCGATGGCGACAGCAAGGACTCCATCTTTGAGCCCTCCGTGGAGCAGGTTCTCGCATCCATCCTCCCGCTCTACATCAATTTCCAAGTCTACCAAGCACTCCTCGAATCCCGCGCCACCGAGCACTCCGCCCGTATGGTCGCGATGAAAGCCGCCACCGACAACGCCAAGAAATTCATCAAGGAACTCACCCTCGAATACAACAAGGTTCGCCAGGCAGCGATCACCGCCGAACTCCTCGAAATCACCACCGCGATGAAAGCAATGGAATAACATCAAGTTTGCTGGTTTTCAGTTTTCAGTGTTCAGAAAATACCGAAAACGAAACTGGCGCCTCAAAATCTTTTACCTGAACACTTCAAACTTCAAACTAGCAACCTCCTAATGAGCAACCAAGGAACCATCGTCCAAATCATCGGCGCCGTCATCGACGCCGATTTCTCCAAAGCCAGCAAACTGCCGGAAATCTACAACGCGCTTGAGATCACTTACGTTCTCAACGGAGTCGATACCAAGCTGGTTCTCGAAGTTCAACAACACCTCGGTGACGGTTGGGTGCGCGCGGTTGCGATGTCCACCACCGACGGTCTCCAGCGCGGCATGAGCCTCACCGATACCGGTAAAGCCATCGCGGTTCCTGTCGGAAAACAAGTGCTCGGCCGTATCTTCAACGTCACCGGTGACCTCGTCGACGAAAACGTTCCGCTTGCCGATGACAACCATCGCTCACCGATCCATCGCCCCGCTCCAGCTCTGACCGAGCAATCCGCAGCGACCGAAGTTCTGGTTACCGGCATCAAAGTCATCGACCTCATCTGCCCGCTGCTCAAGGGTGGTAAAGGCGGTATGTTCGGTGGTGCGGGTGTGGGTAAAACCGTCGTCATCATGGAGCTCATCAACAACATCGCGAAAGCGCACGGTGGTTTCTCCGTTTTCGCCGGTGTGGGTGAGCGGACCCGTGAAGGTAACGACCTCTACTGGGAAATGATCGAGTCCGGCGTTATCGCCACCGAGAAAGACGAAAAAGGTCACACCAAGCTCGATGCCAAAGGCAACCCGGTGCTTTCCAAAGAAGGTTCCAAAGTGGCCCTTTGCTACGGCCAGATGAACGAGCCTCCGGGTGCCCGTCTCCGCGTCGCTCTCTCCGCCCTCACCATGGCGGAATACTTCCGTGACGAAGAAGGCCAGGACGTTCTTCTCTTCGTCGACAACATCTTCCGTTTCTCCCAAGCAGGTTCCGAAGTTTCCGCCCTTCTCGGCCGGACTCCTTCCGCTGTGGGTTACCAGCCAACTCTTTCCGAGGAAATGTCCGTTCTCCAAGAGCGCATCACTTCCACCAACAAAGGCTCCATCACCTCCATCCAAGCCGTTTACGTTCCTGCGGACGACTTGACCGACCCCGCTCCTGCCAACACCTTCG
>CBFGOP010000017.1:0-32991 GCA_965650415.1 uncultured Prosthecobacter sp.
AAAACGGCTCCACGATGTCGCGATACTCCGCGTGCACCGGAGGATCGGTCTCGATCGGCAATTGGCGGACTTTGCGCACATCTTCCTCGGAGGGAATCGGCACCCGGAACGGTGCATCCGAGCTGAACGTTTCCCAATCCTTCGCTGCCGCCATCACTTCCGCATGATCGAGGATCATCGGAATTTCCTCATCGCCGAAACGGCATTTCAGGACTCCGCTTACGGAGCGAACTTCATCAAATGCGCGATCCTGCTCCAATGGCTCATCCATGAGATTTCGAGCTAGAGGAGTTCAGCGAGCTTTGTATTCCTTTTGCGCGAGAGGCAGAAATTCTTTCAGCTTAGCAATACGGGTTTGGTCGAGCGGATGGGTGCGTAGAAATTCAGGGGACGAGCCGCCACCTTGTTTGGATCTCCATGCCGCAAACCGCTCCCACAATTTCACCGCTTCCTGCGGGTTATAGCCAGCACGGGCCATATAAAGGGTTCCAAGCTGATCGGACTCCAGCTCCGCTTTGCGGGAATAGGGAAGGATCAATCCCACCGTGCCAACCGCCGCCGCTCCTGTCGCCGCCGCCGCACGTCCGCCTCGCTCCACGCCTTTCGAAGACAAAATCGCATCCAGAACCACCGTACCAAGCGCGACACCTGCCGCCTGATTCATCCGTTGCTGCGAGTGGTTGAGCACGACGTGTGCGATTTCATGACCCAGCACCGCCGCCAGGCCGGCGTCGTTTTGGGTAATTTGAAACAAACCCGTGTGAACCCCGACCTTGCCACCCGGCAACGCGAACGCATTCGGAGTCGGGTCCTCGAAAACGACAAACTCCCATTTTGCATTCGGGATGTTGATGACTCTTTTCAGCCGCGCGGCGACCCGCTGCACCTGCGCGTTGTATGTGGGATTGCTTGAAACCTTTTTTTCCCGCTTCAACTGATTGAAGGCCTGCGAGCCCTGGTTCACCAGCGAACTCGATGGCGCGGATGCCTTTACCTCGCCCGTGCTGGGGTCAAACGATGAAACTGCGCAGGACGCGATCACCAACGCCACGACCGCCGGAATGAGAGATAAGGATTTCTTTTTAAACATGCCGTCATGTTCAACTTAAATCCCGATGATTACAAGTCACGAAATCAGAGGGATTGACCCACTTGACATGGATGGCTTCAATTCAGCGTGCTCAAAAAAATCATTTCCCAGCTCACGGGCCAACAAAACCTGCCCATGTTCGATCCCTCCGTGCTTCAGGATCCTGTCGCCTTGAAAACCGCTTGGACTCCCCTGGCTTCAGGCGGCAGCAATTTCAAAACCGCTGGCCTGCACAAGATCAACGAGCAACGCATGGAGTTCCGCCCTTCCGCCGGAATCAAATTGATGGCGCTGGTTTTCCTCATCGTGGGGCTTGCCATCGGTGCCGGCTTTGCTGCGAAAAAGCCTCAGAAGCCGAAAGACTATATTCCAGTCGCCATCGGTCTGGTTTTCGCGACGATCGGTGGGGGCTTGCTGCGTCATGCGACCACTCCAAACGCTTTCGACCTCCACCACGGATACTATTGCAAAAGCCGTCAAAAACCCGAGATGATGATGGATCCGTCCAAGCTCAAGCACTACGCCGAACTCAAACGCGTCCACGCCCTGCAAATCATCTCCGAATACGTGCGTGGAGACAAAAGCTCCTACTACAGCTACGAACTCAACCTGGTCCTCGACGACGGCACTCGCCTCAACGTGGTTGATCACGGCAATCATTTCGCTCTGCGAACCGACGCCGAAACGCTCTCGCAATTTCTCAACAAACCGCTTTGGGATGCATCCCACTAGCACATCATGTCCAAACTGCTCATCCTGCTCATCCGTTTCTATCAGCTCGGCATCTCGCCGTGGTTGCGTTTCATGACGGGCGGCAACGGAGTGTGCCGGCACGATCCCACTTGCAGCCATTATGGCATCGAGGCTTTGAAAGTTCACGGCCCGATCAAAGGTACGTGGCTCACCTTGCGCCGTCTCCTGCGCTGTCACCCTTGGGGCACCCATGGCTATGATCCCGTCCCGAAAAAGCCTGAGTCTGCACGATAACCATGAGAGCCCTTCCAACCGTTTTGATCTGCTTTGCCATGCTTCACACGGTCATGGTGGCTGGGGAGAAAATCAGGTTCACCGCAGAGCAACTCAAACTGCCCGGAAAAAAAGGCGCGTGTTTCACCTTGCGCGAGCCGGGCGCGAAACAAGGCGGCACGGCACAGGAAAACATGCCGAAAGTCGAAGTGCTCAAACCTTCCTGGAATTACTCATGGGCAACCACACGCGTCCCAGAACAACCCGGACTCATCGAGTTCGTGCCCATGACATGGAGCGGATCCGACAAAGACAAGCTTCGTGAAAAACTCAAAGCCGATGTTCTTCCCGAAATCAAATCCGGCAAGGTCAAGCGTCTGTTAGGTTTTAATGAGCCCGACAAGGAAGACCAGGCCAACATGCCTTTCATGAAGGCGATCGAACTCTGGCCCGAGCTCGAAAAACTCGGCATCCCGCTTTGTAGCCCCGCCTGCGCCAACCCGGAAGGCATCCAGGACCCCAGCGCTCAGGGCGTCGCCGGAACGTGGATGCGTGACTTCATGAAAGAAGCCGACAAACGCGGCTACCGCATCGATTACATCGGCGTGCATTGGTATGGCGGCGCCAATCCCAAGGAATTCAAAACCAAAATGCGCCGTATCCACGAACTCTATGGCAAGCGGCCGCTGCTCATCACCGAGTTCGCCCCAGCCGATTGGAAAACAGGCGGAGACATCACCAAAAACCGCCACAAACCCGAAACCGTGCTCGCTTTCATGAAAGAGGTGCTGCCATGGATGGAACAACAGGATTGGATCGCCGGATATGCATGGTTTTCTTTTCAAATCGATTCTGCCCAAGGAACCAGTTCCGCGCTCTTCGACAAATCCGGAAATCTAACACCTCTCGGGAAATTCTACGCCAGCGTCACTCCGGAAAATCCAAAAGGAGACCAGATGATCGGGATCAAAGGCTCAAAATAAACAGTGGCAACCCCCGCGAAATCTCCAGAATGCCAAACGGCGCGGATCGGAGGCGCATCAGCAACCTGACTGATTATTATCCATGTTGGTATTTCAATATTCCGAGCTTATCTGACAGAAACAGGGGATTTCATGGTAAAGTGCTACTACAAACAAGCCCTTCGCTCCTTCTCCTTGCCCAAAAAATCCAAACCATGAAAAACCTCGTCGCATTCTTCACCAGCATCGCGTTCACCCTTTCCACCCTACAAGCCGCCGACAAACTCAAGGTATACATCCTCGCCGGCGATGAAAGCATGCTCCGCCAGGGTTCGATCGATACCGTTCCGGATGGCCCGCGCTTCAAAGTTCTGCCAACCGACAAGGCCGAAGCCACGCCCGGAACCCTGCTCAACGTCCTGAAACAAAAAACCGACTACGCCTTCCTGCGCGCAAGCGATGGCAAATGGTCATCCCGCGATGATGTCGCGATCTACGATGCCCACTCAATCTCTAACAACACCCGCGATCCCGCGCGCTTGCTTGCGCTGCCATCCGATCCGAAAGACCCGCGCGGTTACGGCGTGGGAGCCGAGCGTACGTTCGGCCATGTGATCGGCGAAGCAACTCAGGAGCCCGTCCTGCTCATTCGCTTCGCCACCAAACACGAAACCTGGTTTTCCCGCGGCTCGCGCTCACTCGGTTACGATTACCTCCCGCCCTCCGGCGGCGGCGGCCTCGACCTCGATGGCAACTGGGACGTCATCCACTTCAATCATGGCGTCTGGGACCTAGCCGCTTTCGATTCCGCAACCAACCAACGCGCTCTAACAGGAAACATCAAGCCCCGCACCTCCATAGAGGACTATGAAAAAAATCTTCGCTCCATCGTCGAACGACTCAAGAAAACCGGCGCGACCCTAATTTTCGCCAACACCCATCCCATCCTGCCCGACACGCCTCCGGGTTACTTCGGCGGGGAAACTGTGAACAAATACAACGCCGTCGCAGCGAAAGTGATGAAGGAAAACGGCGTGATCCTCAACGACCTCAATGCGGAATGCCGCCGCCTCGGCCATCCGAAGAAAGCCGATGTTCATGACGTCGGCAACCTCGCCCCGAAAGTCACCGAAGTGGTGATGGAGGCTCTCAAAAATCGGAAAAATCCATCACGCCCCGTGCCGCGCGTGCTTTTCATCGGAGACTCCATCACCGGAACCTATTGGGCGAAGGTGAAGGAAAACCTGGATGGCAAAGCATTCGTCGCCAAAAACCCGGGCAACGGCGAACACTCCGGAACCGGCACCCGCATGGTCGATCAATGGGTCGATCTCAAACAATACATGCTCAACGGCCAGGAATATCTCGAACTGGTCGACTCCGTCAAAACCGCGCTCGCAGACATTGATCGCTACGCCCCGGACTTCGCCGGCCACAAACCCGAGCTCGCCGGGTTCTTCTGGTTCCAGGGCATCGCCGATTCGCAATCGCCCGCCTTCGCCGCCAGCTACGAACAAAATCTAACAGCCTTCATCGGCGATGTTCGCAAAGCACTCAACGCGCCCGAGCTTCCCTTCGTTGTCGCTGCCATCGGCCAGCACGGGGAAAAGATGCAACCCGGCCAACGCACGGTGCACACCGCGCAGATGAACGTCGCCAAAACCACCGCACGCGTCGCCTCCATCGACACCGCGCCGTTTTATTTTCCCAAGGAAAAATCCCCCGGTGGCCGCGAGTGGGATTTCCACAATCACGCAGAACCTTTCCTCCTCATCGGTAAAGCAGCAGGCAAAGCCATGCTCGAACTCCAACAAAAATGAAAATTCCGCATGCCATGAAATGCCGACCACGAAATTGGGCGATGGCATGCTTCATTGTCAGCAATTCCAGACAAATAATATGTTTTTAGTCTTGTGCGAGGGACAGGAAAGGCTGAGAGCGGAACGCTTTGGAGCGTGAGGGATTTGAGAATGTTGAAGGAAGAGCGAGTTACAAAGTCGCACTACCAGCGGTGACAACCGGCCAGCCATGGCTCCAGCGGAGCTTTACGGGCATGCCGTAAAATTCGCTCAACGTCCCCGAAGTGAGGATCTTGCGTTTCGATCCGTCGGCGATGATTTGTCCGTCCTTGAGCAGGATCACTCGATCGATCTCCGGTAGAATTTCCGATGGATCATGAGTCACCAGCACGATGCTCTGGGTGGTGGCTGTCATGTCGCGCAACTGTCGCAGCATCGCCAAACGTGCCGCAAAATCCAGTGCGGTGGACGGTTCATCCAAGACAAGAATTTCGGGTGTGTGCACCATGGCTCTGGCGATCAGAAATCTGCGCTTCTCACCGGAGGAAAGTTGGCCAAATAAACGTTTCCTGAGATCCATCACGCCGGTTTGTTGCATCGCCTCGATTGCGCGTTGTTTTTCATCCGCATGGAATCGGCCGTGAAGCGGGCGACCATAAGCACCACGAAACACCGACAGCACCACGTCTTCGGCGATCTCGTCCTCATCGAAGCGGCTGATTTCCTCCGGCATGACGATTCCGATGCGGTGTCTGAGTTCTTCCAAACACCATAGGTCTTCGCCGAAAAGCAGGCACGAGCTGTTAGGTCGGGCCTCCGCGCGTAGCTCGCCGGTCATGAGTTTGAGCAAGGTGCTTTTGCCCGCGCCGTTCGCGCCGAGGATGGCGACGTGTTCGTGGTTGCGCAGGGTCAGGGAAAGGTTACGCAGCGCCAGCACATCGTCACTGCGCCAGACATTGGCGTGATGAACTTCAAAAAAAGGTATTTGCGAGGCGCTCATTTTTCTAACAACGCGCGCCATTTCAGATCGCCTTCGATGCTTTCCCATGTGCTCTCGGCGCAGGCGATCGATTTTGGAAACGTTTCGCCGCCAAGCGCCGGGACGGTATCGCCGCAGAGAATGGGCGCGTAGTAAATCACGATTTCATCCACCAAACCCGCACGCAACATCGCGGCGGAAAATTTTCCACCGGCCTCGATCATGACGGAGAGCACGCCTTGTTCACGGGCGAGTTTTTTCAACATCGCCACAGGATGCTGCGACGGACGCAACAAGGTGCGGTCTTTCCATGCATCGGACAAAAGCGGCGCGTCTGTCGGCAGGCTGTCCGGCCTATCCGTGCAAATCACGCGCCAGGGTTGTTCGCGACCTTCCAACAACTCAGGAACCCGGATGGTGAGGGCGGGTTTGTCCCGGCGCACGGTTTCGCCGCTGGTGAGGATCGCGTCCACCTCGGTGCGAAGTTTTTGCACGTCCGCTCGCGACGCCTCGCTGCTGAGCCACTGGCCTTCGCCTTGCGGCCGGGTGATTTTTCCGTCGAGCGACATCGCGCATTTCCAGATCACCCAAGGCAATCCGGTGCGCTGGACTTTGAAAAACGGGCGCAGGATTTTATCACAAGCTTCGCTGTACACTCCGGGCACTACCTCAATCCCAGCTTGGCGAAACAATCCGTCCGCGGCACCTGCATGAAACGGATTGGGATCTTGGCAGGCATAGACGACCCGTGAAATCCCCGCCTCGATCAACCCGGAGGTGCAAGCGGGAGTGCGACCCACGGTCGAGCACGGTTCGAGGGTCACGTAGGCCGTTGCGCCTCTGATCCTTGCCGTTCCATGTGCAGCGACTGCGGCCCGTATGGCTTCGACCTCCGCATGTGGCATTCCCGCACGCCGGTGCCAACCGCGCCCCAGCAGTTCGTCATCTTTGACGATCACAGCTCCGACAGGTGGATTTGGAGCGGTTTTGCCCACTCCCTTGCGCGCCTCTTGAAGGGCGATTTGCATCCATTCGGAATCAGTCATCGCTCGGAAAGATGTCGGATCACATGGAAAGCGTCCAGCCCGGATGAAAATCCTCCCGCAGAATTCTATTGCCAAGGAAACGTGGATTCATACCTTGGATGCATGATGAAAACCTATTGCAAACTTGCGCTGTTGGCCATGGCTTCTCTCGTTCTGTCATCTTGCTGCTGCTTATTTTAATCCAAATCAACCATCCATATGAAGAAACCCCTTAACTTCCTCGTCATCGGCACCCTGTCGATTGTCCTTTCCTCCTGCTGCTCGATGTTTGGCGCCAAGAGTTCGCATGCAGGCTATCGTACCGAAACCCGCCAAGTGAAAACCTGCAAATACGAAACCGTTTATGAAGAAGTCCACACGGGCGGTAAAGGCGGCATGGTTCAGACCATCGAGAAAAAAATTCCGGTTTACAAAACTGTGACCAAAAAAACGCGAGTTCCTTGCCAGAAGTGCACTCGTTACTACTGCCCGAAAAAGGATTGCTGCGGCACCACCTCTGAAAGCACGATAAAAATGGCGACTGCCCAAGGCCCAACCGGCAGCCCGAACATCGGACTCATCCCGACGATGAGAAAACTCGCGCCATAAGCGGTTTTTCACCTGATTTTTCACCGAAGCGCGGAGCGACACCTGTCTTCCGCGCTTCTTTGTTTCCAGATATCAGAAAAAGGGCTGGAAATACTTGGCGCAACTCGCATCCTACGCGCCTAGCACTCTTTTCCCAAATCACATGTCAGCAAAAATTGAAATGCCCAAGCTCTCGGACACCATGACCGAAGGCACCCTTATCAAATGGCACAAAAAAGTCGGCGATTCGGTCGAAATTGGCGATATCCTCGCAGAAGTGGAAACCGACAAGGCAACCATGGAAATGGAAGCATTTGATGAAGGCACCTTGACGGAAATTCTGGTTCAAGAAGGTGATAAAGCCGCGATTGGAGCTGTTTTGGCCGTGCTCGATGGTGATGGAGCAGGTGTTTCTGCCGCGCCTGCCGCTGCACAACCCACCGCCGCACCTGTGGCCGCATCTGCCGCTGCACAACCTGCAGCCGTTGCTGCGCCGACCTGCAACGGCGGAGAAAGAATCAGATCCTCCCCGCTGGCACGCAAAGTCGCCGCGGAAATGGGAGTCGACCTCTCAGGCGTATCCGGCACCGGCCCTGGTGGCCGCATCGTCCGTGAGGATGTCCTGAATTCCGGCAAATCTCCCTCGAAAGCCGCCAACGCCGCAGCGAAACTCGCCGATGCCGTCAAGGCCCGCGCTACCGCACCTGCCGCCGCCGCACCTGCTCCTGCGGCGATCCTGCCGACCTCCAAAGAGGGCGACGAGCGCATCGAACTTTCCTCCATGCGCAAGGTCATTGCCTCGCGCTTGCTGACCTCCAAAACCACCATCCCGCATTTCTACCTGCACATGGAAGTGGATGCCGAGCCGCTGATGGCGATGCGCAAACAGGTCAACGAACAAGCCGAGAAAACCCACGGCAACAAGTATTCGGTCAACGATTTCATCCTCAAAGCGACGATCAATGCCGCCGAAGCCGTGCCGGCGATCAACGCCTCCTTCGCCGGTGACCACATCGTGAAATTCAAGCACGTCGGGCTCTCCGTGGCGATCGCGGTGGAAGACGGCCTGGTCACGCCCGTCATCAAGGAAGCGGAAAGCAAATCCCTCCTCGCCATTTCCCGCGCGGTCAAAGATTTCGCCGCCCGCGCCAAAGAGAAAAAACTCAAGCCGGACGAATTCGATGGAGGCACGATCACGGTTTCCAACCTTGGCGCATGGGGTATCGAATCCTTCGATGCGATCGTCAACCCGCCTCAAGCCGCGATCCTTTCCGTCGGCGCAGCGATCCAGAAGCCCGTGGTCAAAAACGGCCAGCTTGCAATCGGATGGCGCATGAACCTGGGGATTTCTGCCGATCACCGTGTGGTTGACGGAGCGGTTGCTGCCTCCTTCCTCGCTGAAGTGAAAAAACTCATCGAGAATCCTGCGTTGATGTTGCTCTAGAAGTTAACTCTACCGGCTTCTCCGCTGGCCCTGAAAAACTCTGTTATGAAATTCACCGAACTGAAAATTTTAACCGTATTCTTCATCGGGCTGCTTGCATGGTCGCAGCCCGCAGTGGCCAGAACGTGGACCAGCGCGGACGGAAGCAAAACCTTCGAGGGCGAGCTCGTCAGTTATGAAGCCCAAACAGGAGCGGTCAGTGTGGAGCTTGCGAACGGCAAAAAACTCAACTTCAAGCAGGATATCCTCTCTGCGGCGGACATTGCCTACCTGAAAGAAGAAGGCACCAAAGTAGTTGAGAAACCGGCGACGCCATCCTCCGGTAGCACGGTTGAGGTCAAGGAGATCAAGGGAGAAATCCCCAGACCGGACGGCAAGCCCGCTGATATGAGCAAGCCGGTTCAGGTTTTCATCTTGCTCGGCCAATCCAACATGGTTGGCGCAGGCAAAGTCTCGGGTGGAGCAACCAGTCTTGAGCACTTTGTGAAAACCGAAAAACAATATCCCTTCCTGGTCGATGATGCGGGAGCATGGATCGAGCGCAAAGACGTCCGCAACGTCCGCATGATGTCTGGAAGCCTGCACAACAATGAGTGGATGACCGTTACAGGCAATACGATGGGACCCGAGTTTGGAATCGGCCATGTGCTCGGCCACAGCATCGATGCTCCAGTAATGATCTTGAAAAGCTGCATCGGCAACCGCGCGCTGGGATGGGATCTGCTTCCTCCCGGCAGTGAAGGCTTTGAATTTGAGGACAAAGGCAAAACCTGGGTGTATGCGGGATACGGAAAATCCCCGATGAAATGGGAAAAAGGCACCGAGCCCCAACCGATTGGCTGGATTGCCGGACAACAATACGATAGCGATGTCGCTGACGCCAAAACCGTGCTCAAAGAGCTTGGCACCTATTATCCGGATGCTACCAAATACGAAGTCGCAGGCTTTTTCTTCTGGCAGGGTGAAAAGGACAACGGTGATGCCGGCCTCTCCAGCCGTTACGAACACAACCTCGTCAATTTCATCAAGGCACTGCGCAAGGACTTCGAATCGCCCAACGCCAAATTTGTGTTAGGCACCCTTGGCGAAGCGAAAAAAGACAGCGGCAACAAAGTGTTTGAAGCTCATATGGCGGTGGATGGTGAAACCGGAAAACACCGCGAGTTCAAAGGCAACGTCGCCACCGTTTACACCAACCCCATCTCCCAAGGCGGCAGCGGCAACGGCCACTACAATGGCAACGCCAAAACCTACATGGACGTCGGCATCGCCATGGGCGAGGCGATGGCAAAAATGCTCGCAAAATAATCCTCCAACCTGACATCGCTGGAACCTGTCATCCTCCCCGCTGACTCTGTCGAATGTTTCATTTGTTTTTATGGCCAGAGTTCCAGCGGAAAAAAAGAGTCGCTCAAAAAACACCAAAGCAGCCGATTTGCCTCTGCTGTTCTACGCCGATGCAAGCGATTCGGATATGTGGTATTTCAGTCGCTTCAGAGCGTTCGATCCTTACCTGGCATTCTCGTTCCGTGGCGAAAAAATCGGGATCTCCCACAGCATGGAGTATCGGCGCATGCTCAACGAATCGGCTTTCGATCAAGTCCTCTTGCTCAACGAAGTTCAGGCATCCGCTGCGAAACGGTTTCGTCTAACAGACCATAGAACGGTCACCAACTCGCAACTGGTTCAGGAAATTGCCAGGAGCCGCGGCATCAGGGAATTCCGCGTCAGTTCACGCTTTCCAACAGGTCTTGCTTTCGAGCTGCAAGCCGCTGGAATCCGGATTATCCCACAGCCCGAGAATGCGCTGTTCCCGGAACGCATCGTGAAAAATGCGGAGGAAATCGAAGCGCTACGCAAAGGTAACGCCGCCAGCGCGGCTGGATTTCACGCGGTTCGCAGAGCGCTCAAGGCATCCAAGATCAAAGGCGACACACTGATCTATCAGGGAAGCGTTCTGACGTCGGAACGCCTGCGCGAGATCATCAGCATCGCCGCACTGGAGCACGGAGCGATCGCGCTTCACACCATCGTTGCCGGTGGTGATCAGGCCTGCGATTGCCACAACGCCGGCTCCGGACCGATCCGTCCCAACGAACTGATCGTGGTCGATATTTTCCCACGCCGCACCGCGGATGGTTATTGGGGTGACATGACCCGCACTTTCCTCAAAGGTGAAGCCAGCGATGCGCAGAAGAAATTGGTGCGGACGGTGAAAAAAGCCCACAGCCTCGGCATGGAACTCATCAAGCCAGGCGTTTCCGGTGGGAAAGTGCACAACGCGGTTCAGGCATTTTTTGACAAGGAAGGTTATGTCACCGCACGCGATTGTGCCGAACCCATGGGTTTCTTCCATGGCCTTGGACACGGCATCGGTCTCGATGTGCATGAAGCGCCGTTCATGCGGGCGACCGCGGATTTCAAATTCAAAGCCGGCATGGCGGTAACCGTCGAACCCGGACTTTATTACAAGGGACTCGGCGGTGTGCGAATTGAAGACACCATCCACGTCATCCCTGGCGGCAACGAGCTGATCTCCAGCTCGTCCTACCAATGGGAGATCGCTTGAGCGGTTGTCATGGTAGGGCGCCCTCGACGATAGGCCCTACCATTCACGCATTATCTCTTCACATTCGTCTCAAATCGATAACTGCCGCTGCCGAGTGCGATGCGGTTTGCGGTTGCGGAAGATTCCAAAAGCTTGATCCCCGGTGATCCTTCTAACGAGTTTCCGCCTTCGGTTAGAATTTCGTCCGCACGTGCGGGAAGCTCGGCAACCGCCGTCGCTCCGACCGGAATGGTGAATTCGAAAACGCGCTGATCGCCATTCACCGACCAATTGGAAATAATTTCTCCACGAATCGATTGATGTGAGGTTTTCACCCAATCAAGCCCCGCTTGAAGTTGCGGGCGTAGCACGATACGGTTGAAAGCGACCGCGTCATCCGCGCATTGGATCCCGCCGAGCCAGCGAAAATACCAGGTTGAGATCGAACCGAACATCGGGTGGTTATGCGAGTAGGTGTTTTCTTCCTGTTCCCAATGTTCCCAGAGCGTGGTCGCGCCGTTTTTCAACATCCATTTCCAGGATGGGAAGGTTTCGCGATTCACCAAACCGTAGGCGAGATCGCTGCGGCCGTGTTTCGAAAGCTGTTCCAGCATGATCCAGGTTCCGTAGATCCCGGTCGTCAATCGTGGAGAGTCCTCCACGGATGTTAGATTGGCGACCAACTGGTCAAACACCGCTTGGCGCGATTCTTCGGCGACCGCTCCGAAACCCAGAGCGAAGGCTTGAGAGGATTGCGAACCATCGGCCACTTTTCCGGTTGCCGCATCGAGATAGGTCTTGGCCCATGCTGCTGCGGATTCGGTCGCGATTTGATCGAGCCTTGTGGCATCCGCCTCGTTTCCAACGATGCGACACAATCTGGCGATGCGGCGTGCGCTATCGATAAACTTCGGTGTCAGATGCGCGGGACTGCGGGCGGGAATCAACGCCTCGTGATCACCGAGACCTTTCATCACCAGACCGTTCTGACGGGCGGCAGCGACCACATCGATCCAGCGCAGCGCGGCGGGAAGCTGCTCTTCTAACAATTCTCTGTCACCGTAGTAGCGGTAAAGTTGTTCGACCAGAAGGGGATGCACCATCGCCCAGCCCACACCGCAGTAATCGATCCCGACAAACGGCGCGGTGTCGGTGAGGCGACCATCAGGCCGGACCGCATCGCCCCAATCCCGCACGGTTTTCGCATAGAAACCCGCCATGTCGAAATTCATCATGAATGCCTCGCTGGTCGCGACGATGTCGCCGCCGTAACCGAAACGCTCGCGGTGGGGGCAATCCGATTGCACGGTCATGATGTTGGCGAGGAAAGTGCGGCGTGTGATTTCCTGAATGCGGTTGAGATCCTCGTTCGAGCAGGAAAACGAACCCACGCTTGGCACATCCGTGTGCAGCGGAAACGCGCGGAAATCCTCAACCTTCGGCTTCTCTGAAAGTCCGGTGATTTCCATGTAACGGAATCCGTGGAAGGTGAATCGCGGCACAAAAACCTCCATGCCGCCGCCTCTGGCGATATACACGTCTTGCTGCCATGCGAACTCCGGCGCTCCCGGCCCGCCTTTCGGAACTTGGGTTCCGTCCGGTCCGTTTTTCATGCCTTTGATCTGACCCGCGGTGCTGGTCAGAAAATTCAAACTTCCATCCGGATGCAGCAGCTCGCCAAACCGCATGACAATCTTTGTCCCCGCCGGGACATTCAGGGTGATTTCCGGAATACCGGTGAAATTCACGCCAAAGTCGACGATGTGCACGCCGGGTTTCGGGGAAGTGATCGCTTTGGCGGAAATCGGATCCTGTTTTCGAACCGGTTGCATGCGCAGCGGCATGAGCGGATCAAGCGCGTGATCGGTGAGATTGACGGGTTTCCATGACGCATCGTCGAATTCCGCCAAATCCCAGCCGGCGGGCTCCAGACGCGCATCGCGCTCCTCGCCAAGGTAGATGCTGTTTCTAACCGTCGGGCCCTCGGCCATTTTCCAGCCATCTCCGCTTTTCACCGTGGTGCTCGTGCCATCCGGGTGATCGATCACCAGCAAGACGATCGCACGCGGGCGGCCGGTCGGAATCGAGTCACGGATGTTGCGGTGGCTCCACATGCGCAGTGGCAGAGGATTGTACCAACCATTTCCTAGCATCAGCGCGAGGCAGTTTTCTCCCTCAACGAGCTGTTCGGTCACATCGTGGGTGCGGAACAGGATGCGTTTGTCAAAATGAGTCCATGCGGGATCGAAAACCTGATCCGAAACCGGACTGCCGTTCACGTTTGCGAGGCCGAGACCCAGACCGGCGAAGTGCAGACGGGCGCGGCTGATGGGCTTGGAAACGGTGAACTCACGGCGCATCAGCGGTGCGGGGTCGGGTTTGTAAAAATCCTCGTCTTTGCTAGGGATCGGTTTCCCGTCATCCATCCAACGCGCGCCCTGCCAGTCGGCCGCGATTGCCGGCGCAACCTCCCAAGTTGCGACCTCACTCCATGCCGATGCCTGATCGTCGGTATTCCACCAACGCACTTGCCAATAAACGCGAGCTCCGGCAGTCAGGGCTTTCCCCTCATACCGCACACCCGGCGATTCACCGGAGGAAGTTTTCTCGGAATCCCAGAGATCGGCCTTGTCTTGTTTGAGAGCATCCTCACTGCTGGCAACACGCACTTGCCATGCGCTTGGCTGCTGGCCGCGCGTGGTGCTTGGAATCTGCCAGGTCAGCAGAGGTTTGGCGGAGGTCGAGATGGAATTCACCGCGCCATCGCTCCGCAAACTGATCGGTGCTGCCGGGGCATCAGAGGATTTTTTCGGTGAAAACTTCGCAATCGCTACCAACACAGCGATCAAAAGGAGCGAAAAGAGGATGAGTTGCCGATGTTTCATGGATTGAACAAAATCCTGAGACAGCCCACGGCGCTTGCCAAAGGTTTTTTGAACTGTGGCGGCGGATTTCATCCGCCATACCTTCGACCTGTGATGCTTTCACAGTTGAAATTTTCCCCACCTGTTTTAGTAAGCTGGGTTATGAACGATTCACACACTCTCAACCGCCGTCAATTTGTCAAACTCGGCACGCTCGCTGCCGGAGCCGCATTGATCACTGATCACGCCTTCGCCGAATCCAAACCCACCGCTCCAACCCTGCCGAAACTTCCTTATGCCTACGACGCGCTCGAGCCGCATTTCGATGCGCGGACCATGGAAATCCACCACAGCAAGCATCACGCCGCGTATGTGGCCGGACTTGCCGATGCGCTCACCAAAGAGCCGAAACTCGCCGGCACAGAGCTGACCACACTGCTGGGAACGATTCCCGCGATCGAAAACGAAGCGATCCGCAACGCCGTCCGCAACCACGGCGGAGGTCACTGGAACCATTCGTTTTTTTGGGAAATCCTCGCTCCTGCCGAAAAATCGGGTGCGCCATCGGAAAAACTCGCCGCCGCGATCCACACCGCCTTCGGCTCGATGGATGATTTCAAAAAGGCTTTTGCCGAGGCAGCGACCAAACGTTTCGGCTCCGGTTGGGCGTGGTTGATTGTCCAGGATGGCAAACTCAAAATCACCAGCACTCCCAACCAGGACAACCCTTTCATGAAAGGCATCGTCCCGGACGCGGATCTGGGCAAACCCCTCCTCGGCCTCGATGTTTGGGAACACGCCTACTACCTCCATTACCAAAACCGCCGCGCGGATTTCATCGGAGCATGGTGGAATGTGATCAACTGGGCGGAAGTGTCCAAACGCTTCGAGAACCTGCCCTAAATTCTTGTTTCATCTTAACGGGGTTTCTGTTAATCCACGCATGATCGTCCCATGGCGTGATTTTCAAAAACCTCCCGTGTCATGCTGAAACCCTTTTTCAGAAAAATCCGCAAAGGCGAACGCCCCCAGCAATGGATCCTGGTCATCATCATCCTCGCGATCGCCGCCCTTTCGATCTGGGGCCTGTATGTCCGCGCGAATCTGGCGTTGCGCCAGGATTTTTTGATCCAGACCCGACAGATCGCTTGTGCCATCAGTGTCGACGCAGTGCGTTCCCTGAGTGGAACGCCAGCGGATCTTGAATCGACGGCATATCGGCGACTGAAGCAGGGTTTCAACGCCGTTCATGGCGCAAATGGCAAATGTCGTTTCATTTACCTGATTGGGCAAAGAGAGGATCGAAAGCTGTTTTTCTATCTCGATAACGAACCGATGGGATCGGAATACGAATCCAAACCGGGCGATTTGTACGGGGAGGCATCTCAGGATTACATCGATGCCTATCTCGACAAAATTTCGATTACCGAGGGACCTGTTTCGGATCGCTGGGGAATCTGGGTTTCTGCCTTCGTGCCGGTGATCGATCCTACGAACGGCGAACGTGTGGCAATGTTCGGAATGGATATGGATGCGCGAGACTGGCATCGCCAGTTGATCGCCGAGATCGCCATTCCCACCGGCCTGATCCTGATCCTCGTGGCCTGTCTCACCGCAGTGATTTTCAGCTTCGGACACCCGATGGTCACCACCAAGCCGGTTCTCAAACGCCTGCTGCCCATTCTAACAGGTGTGCTGATCCTGTTGTTCGGAATCGGAGCCTGGCTCCAATGGGAGGTTCATCATCGGAGTCTTGACGAAAGAACTTCGATCTCCGTGATCGAGGCGGAATCCCAACTCAAGGCCTCGCTCAACGAACAGACTCTGGATCTGACCACGGTGGCACACACCCTGACTTTGTCCGAGGACGAAATCCAGAAGACTTTCAAAGGCGAAATGAGCGACAAGGTTAAAGCGCACTGGACCTCCAAGTTCGCAGAACTGAAGGCGCGTGGCAGCATCACGCATTTGTATTTTCATGACGTAAACCGGATTTGTTTGTTTCGCGCACACCGCCGTGACGACCAGGGTGATGTCATCAAACGCCACACATTGTTAGAAGCGGAGCGGACGAAAGAAATCAGCACGGGAGTCGAGTTGGGCAGATTCGGAATCCTGACCTTGCGAGTGGTCTATCCCATTTTCCGCGATTCCAAACTCATCGGTTATCTTGAGGTCGGAAACGAGATTGAGGAAATCATCCAAACCATCCGCGAGCGCAGTCATCACGGTGAAATCTCCCTGCTGATTTGCAAAGAACATCTGGATCGCGAGGAGTGGGAGCAAGGCATGCGTCAGCTCGGACGCGAACCGAACTGGGATCTGCTCCCCAAATGTGTTGTGACTTTTCCTTTGGCGGGAAATTTGTCAGAAGCATTGGCGCGTCTTGCTGAGAAAAATCCAGATATCTCACGCTTTGAAAACCGTGACCATTTCGAAGTAAAAACGGATTCCAAAACGTGGCGACTATCCGGAATTCCACTCCAAGATGCCGACAACACCTGTATTGGTAACATTTTGGTCATCAATGACGTCACCGCTCTGACGGAGTCGTTCAGCCATGAAATGACCCTCGGTGGAATCCTTGCCACGGTGCTGCTCACGGCGGTGTGGGCATTGGTGTTCGTTCTCCTGCGCAAGACCGATTCCTCCATTCGCGCCCAGCAACAGGCGTTGCGAAGAAGCAAAGAGCGTTTCGATCAGTTGGCCGAGCAAAGCCGCACAGTGGTATGGGAAATGGATGAGCAGGGTTTATTCACCTACATCAGTCACATCGCGCATCCGGTGATGGGATACAAACCCAAGGAAATTTCCCGACTCAAGCATTTCTACGAGTTCATTCCAAAACCAAGCCGCCAGAGCATCAAGCGAACCGTTCTCAGGCTGATGGCGGAAAAAAAATCCTTCCGCGATCTCGAAAGCAAATTTCTCACCAAGGAAGGCGAAACGATCTGGATGTCGATCAGCGGATTTCCGATGAAAAACGAAACCGGCAGCTTCATTGGTTATCGGGGAAATTTTGTGGATATCACCGAACGCAAGGAAGCGGAACAGGGCCTTGCCGAAAGCGAGAGGCTTCTGGCTCACGCCCAGGAAATCACCAGAACCGGATGTTGGAAACTGGATCTGGTAAAAAACAAACTCAAATGGTCGGATGAGCAATACCGGATCTTCGGATGCCAGCCGCATGAATTCGCGGAAAGTTATGAAGCTTTCCTGGATTTCGTTCATTCTGAGGATCGTGCCAAAGTCGACGAGGCCTACACCGAATCGATTCGTAACGGAAAAGAAAACTATGAGGTCGAGCACCGCATCGTCAGAAAAGACAACGGTGAAATCCGTTACATATACGAGTGTTGTGTGCATGAGCGTGACGACTATGGAAAAATTGTCAGCTCCACCGGCACCTCCCAGGACATCACCGAACGCAAGCGGATTGAAAACGACCTCCTGGAAGCGAACAGCCGACTTGAAGAAGCCATCACCCTTGCCAACCAGATGGCGGAACAGGCGCAGACCGCCAACAAGGCCAAGAGCGAATTCCTCGCGAATATGAGTCACGAAATCCGCACACCGATGAACGGGGTGATCGGCATGACCAGTATCCTGTTAGATACGAAGCTTTCCGAGGAGCAACGAAGCTATGCGGAGGTCATCAAATCCTGCGGCGAATCGTTGTTGGAGGTCATCAATGACATTCTGGATTTCTCCAAGATCGAGGCGAAAAAAGTGGTATTGGAATCGATCAAATTCGATCTCAAAACCCTGCTCGACAACCTGATCACCACCTTCACCCACAAAACCCTGACAAAAGGACTTCACTTCACCTGCTCGGTTAATCCGGACGTGCCGAAGGAGTTGATCGGAGATCCGGCACGGCTGCGCCAGATTCTGACCAATCTCGCCGGAAACGCGACGAAGTTCACGCATGCCGGCGGCGTTTCCGTGAAAGTGAGCAGATCCCAGCAGGATACCGAAGCCGTGCCAAACACCTGTCTGTTGCATTTTTCCGTCTGTGATACGGGAATCGGAATTCCTGACGACAAGCTCGATACCCTCTTCGAGCAGTTCATGCAGGTCGATGCCTCCACCACCCGAAGATTTGGAGGCACGGGTTTGGGTTTGGCGATATCGAAACAACTGGCAGAACTGTTAGGTGGCGATATCGGAGTGAACAGCGTGGAAGGGGAAGGCTCGGAATTCTGGTTCACCGCCCGCTTCAAACTTGAGGGGAATGCGCCGGAAGCGAGACCGGTTGCGAGGATCGATGCCGATATCAAACCGGTGAACAAGGCCATGACATCCCGCATCCTGTTGGTGGAAGACAATGTTGCGAACCAGCAAGTGGCTCTCAGCATGATCAGGCGTTTGGGTTACGATGTGGAGCTTGCGTTCAACGGAAGCGAGGCGGTTGATATGCTCAGAAAGAAAATCTTCGATCTCGTGCTGATGGATATCCAGATGCCGATCATGGACGGGCTGGAAGCCACACGCAAAATCAGAAAAGCCAATACAGGAATTCTCTCTCCCCAAATCCCTGTGATCGCCCTCACCGCTCATGCGATGAACGGAGACAAGGAAAAAGCCCTCAAAGCCGGCATGAACGATTACATGATCAAGCCCGTCACTTTGCACGGTTTGTCCGAGGTCTTGAAGAAATGGCTGAAAAAACCGGATTAGGAAACCCGGCGGTTTTGTTCACGGATGAACCATGAGGCCAGCAGGCAGCAACCCAGGCTCACGAGCAGAAGGATTGCACCGCAGTATTTCATGGTTTCGATCTGACCCGACTGTGAAAGCGTCGCGCGCTTGGGCTTCTCAATTTCCTCATGCATAAAGCCGAGTCGTTCGTAAAACGGGATGGGTTTTTCCAGCGCGAGGAAAACATGTTTGAGCTCCTTGTTCCGGTAGTCGTTGCGGAAAGTCTCGGCTTCACGCACGAGCAGGTCGATCCGATCGTTAACAAACCATTTGTAAGTCGGCCTCACGTCCTCGCCCTTCGGCCAGACTTTCATCGTCGAAATCTCAATCGGTGTTCCCTCGTTGGCCATGCGGCGGATGCGTGCGACCAGTTCCTGCGCTTCCTTCTGATCTCTCGCGCCGGAGGCCAGCAAGCGGCGCAAACCTTCTTTCGCCATTTCAAAATCCTCGAGCTGCGCGGCGGTTTCCTCGAAATCATTATTGCGGAAGCGATCGATTTTTCGCTGCAGGCGAATGCGCTCGATCTCGAAGGGGTTGCGTGTGGCCTGGCCGATCAACATTCCCTCGAAGGCGTAACGCAGCGGCATGATTTTCGCAGGGACCGGAACGCCGCCGTAATCGCGCTCGACCTTGACCTCGTCAAACAGGCCGCGATTCATTTCCTTGAACGGAACCAAAGCACCGGCCAGCAACATTTGCGGAACCAACAGCAGAGGAACGGCCGTGAGCGCGGCGCGTTCCGTTCGGACCAGCGATGAGACCAGCAGAGCCATGCCCGTTCCTGTTAGAGCGGTCAGCGTCATCCAGATCCAATGATAGAGCAAAACCCCTTCGATCTCCAGAAAGTGGTTTCCGATGATCAGGTAGAAGAAACATTGCACCGCGGCGATGATGCCGAGCGCGAGAAATTTCGAGATCACATACGACAGGCCGCCAGGCTGGCAGTTGCGTTCACGGCGCAACACCGCGCGGTCACGCAGGATTTCCGTCGCCGAGTTGGTGAGACCCAGAAACATCGCGACCGTGACGCTCAGGAAAAGATAAGCGGGAATGTGCAGTGCGGTGGAAAAATGATACGGCCCGGACGGGGAGGAGCGCAGGGTGATGGCGATCAAAGCGGCAAGGATTGGCGCCTCCAAAAAGGTGCTGTAAAACGTGCCGCGATTGCGAAGCTTCGACAGGAAGGAACGCTGGAAATGGGTGATGAAAATCCGCAACACCGCCCGCGCCCGTCGCGTGGGTGTCGGCGGAATCGGAAGTTCCTGCTTGGCCTCCGGCTGATCGGAATCGACCGGCTGGGCATCGCCTTGCAGGGATTTCAACAGAGAGATGCTCTCAAAACGCTCCTGCCAGAAGTTCGGAGTAAAACGTCGCGCCGAACCGCCGCTGCCACCATCCGCAATCGCGCTCAGGGGAGTTTCCAGAATGTCGAAAACGAAATCCGCTCCCAACGGCGTTTTGGAAAGCAGGGAGGGATGGGAAACGCCCAGTTCCTCACACGCATCCCGGAAGTAACTCACCATCTGCGTCGGGGTTCCGAAAAACGCGATCTTTCCTCCGCTATCTAACAGAAGCACCTTGTCAAACAAACGCAGCACGCTGGCCCCGGGTCGGTGCAGGGAGGCGATGACGATTTTTTCCCGAGCCAGCGCACGCAGGGTTTCGGTGACGTGTTCGGAATCCTTGGAAGACAAACCGGAGATGGGCTCGTCGAACAGGAACACTTCGGCGCGACTCCCCAGATCGAGACCGAGATTGAGTCGGCTCCGTTCGCCTCCCGAAATGGTTTTGTCACCGGGAGAACCGACCCGCCGGTGGGCGATGGCCTGCAAGCCCAGCTCCGCGAGCATGCTGTCCACACGCCGCCCGTGTTCCGCCAACCCGAGACCCGGCCGGCGTATCATCACCGCATGACGAAGGTGCTCGCGCACGGTGAGTTGCGGATTCAGCGCTTCCTCTTGCGGCATATGCGCTATGAAGGGAACCAGACTGTCGCGGTGATCATAGAGAGAGAGCCCGTTGAGTTTCACCTCGCCACGCGTCGGTTTGCGTTGCCCGGAAAGCGCGGCAAGCAAGGTGCTTTTGCCGCTGCCGCTCGGACCGAGGATGCAGAGCATTTCGCCGCGCTGGACGGCAAAATTGATCTGGTCGAGCGCGCGCGAGTTTTTTCCGAAATCATGGAGCAGTCCCTCGACTTCCAGCGACTCGATCTGCGTTCTTTCCTCTTCAAGAAATCCTTCCGAAAAACGGCAGCGCACGGCTTGGCTGCCGGAGAGCCGGATCAATGCGCCATCGCGCAAACCGGCATACTGGCGCACCGGCAAACCATCGACCAGGATCGGCCCGTTGGATTCGCGGATTTCCAGCTCTCCTCTGGCGCGCTCTCCGTCATAGCGGATGAACAACACCGTGCGCGGAGCGAGTTTTCCGCCTAACAGAAGATCATCCCGTCCCAGCGCGGTGGCATCGTTCGAGACCAGATATTCCTGACGTTCGGCAGCGAGACGGAAACGCCGACCCGATTGCAGCGCACGCTTGCGAAGATTGTTCACCGTCAGGCTGAAGCCCATGTTTCCGGTGATGCGTTCGTGATAGCGGCATTCCACGATGTCACCGACTTGCAGGGCCCCGTGCCCGCCGATGTGCAGTTCGGTTTTCGCGAGCACCTCCGCCTCGGCTTGCAGACCGAAACGGACGCACAGCTCGCTGTGACGCGAGCGGGTTCTTTCCGCAACGATCCCTTCGGGTCCGGCAGCGAGGTAAAACGCCGGGCGGATTTCCATCTTGCACGCATCGAGGAAGAAATTCAGATCATCGAACCCGAGCGTCCAACCGGGGATGGCGAGTTCCTGGCGCTCGCGCAAACGCAAGAAGGCTCCGGACGAGAGGGATTTTCCACGGACCCAAATCGCAGCGCTACCCGTGTTGCGCAGCAGCATCAGGGTTCCGGCGCGATAGACCCGGAATTGCTGATCTCCGGCCGCAGGCGGTAGCGTGACGTCCGCGTTTTGTTGTCCGAAAATCAAGCGCTCGAAGGGCAGGGAATCGCGCTCGGCAGGTGGTTCGTCGCTGCTGCTCATTTCCCTCAAAATCGCAGACCCCACCTCCGGTCTGCCAAGCCGGCGCATGAAGACTTCGAAACTGGATCGACTCCGGTCAGATCGACCCGAGGCATCGACCAAGGTGAAAAGTTGCAGGCCGATCGCCAGTTTGGCGGTGTCGTCGAGGCTTTTGCGGAGCTGTGCGGCGAGACCGTGAAGTGGTTGAGGGTTTTTCACGGCGCGCTGCAGGCGCTGGGCCAACCACGCGTGGTCAACATCCGGGAACGCGCTGCGCAGCATGTCGAGAATCAGGTCCGCCTCGACGGGATTCAAAACATCATCCAGCGTCGCGAAAGCCGCGAAAGCATCGATCAACGCACCCACCTGACTTTCGGCACGTTTTGCCAGACTTCCGTATCTTCCCCGAAACGGTGGCCAGGTGAAAGGATGACGCCGCCACAGCGAATCGCGCGGATTTTCTTTCTCCGGCATCAGGCTTTCATGTTCGTCAGGCTCACCCTCCATGGTTCGCCCTATTTCCGCCGATTGACGCTAGGTTTGCAACACGCTTATCACTCAAAAATCTGGACATCAGATGCATTTGACGGTTGAAACTGTGAAATGGAACAACCACCACCACTCAGTCAGGAAGAAATCAACCAGCTTGCCTCGCAACAATACGCCCAGCTCGGTGAACCACAGCCGGTGAAAGTTCTCGGCATCTTCCATGTGATCTTTGGTGCCATCGGTGCTCTCGGTTCTCTGTGGACTATTTACGTCATCGTCATGGGAAATCCCTTTCTCAAGATGGCAGGGGACAACCCGGGTGTGGATTTCCAAAGAAAGCTTGAAGAGAGCACCAAGGTTTACACGGTCATCGGCACCGCTTTCTCCGTTCTGGTGACCGCACTGATCCTCACGGCAGGCATCCAGCTCCTCAAAAAACGCAAGACCGCGCTCAAGTGGTCGAACGCGTATGCATGGTCATCCATTGGCACCAAAGTTCTGAATCTCATCCTCAGTTTCATCATCGTTGTGCCCATGACTCAGAAAATGATGTCGGAAATTTCCGGCGGCGCGGCAGCTCCTCCGATCCCCGGTTTCGGAGGCATCATGTATGCCTCCATGTTCGGCGGATTCCTGTTCTCCATCATTTACCCGGTGATCACCCTGATCCTCCTCAATCGCCCGAACGTCAAACAATGGTTCGCCAACCAGCCGGACTGAGAAAAGCGATTTCAAAAGTGATTTGATGCATGACTTGTGGGTTTCTCGGGATTAACAATGGTCAAGCATGGATCCTAATCAACCTGTGGCTCATTCCAGTGAAATTGCGCGGCTGCGGGAGCAAGTGGAGACAATAAGTCGCCGCCATATTGCGGAGCTCGATGCGATTCGCTCCCAAATTTTCGAACTCGAATCGAGATCACAGCGTTTTCAGAATTCAGAGCCAGAGGTATCAAGTCCGCCTCCTCTGCCCAAGGCGCCAGCAAAGCCAGCAGGTCAAAACGCTCGACCAGACACTTCCTCAGATTTTTCCGATAGCAAGATCCAGACACCTAAGGCTGCCGAGTCTGACCCGCCTCGCCCTCCGAACGAAACGTTCGAACTCGATTTCGCAAGGGTTTGGTTTGTTCGGGTCGGGATGGTGATTTTGCTGACCGGCTTGGTTTTTTTAGGCAACTATGCCTACCAAAATTGGGTTCGTGAATTGTCCAACGGGACCCGGCTGTTGATGCTATTCCTGTGCGCCGTGGGACTGTCCGAGGCTGGAAGGCAGTTGGCGAAAAGAGAAAATCTGAATCGTTTCGGCGAGGTCTTGTTAGCAGGTGGAATGGCGTTTTTCTATTACTGCACCTTTGCCGCGCATCATGTCACACGATTGAAAGTCATCGAAAGTCCTGCGCTTGGGACGGGTTTGTTATTTCTTTCAGCAGGTGGAATCGCTGCGGTTTCCTGGTTCCGGCAAGCCAAAATCACAGCGACATTCAGCCTGGTTCTGGCGGCTTATGCCACCATGCTCCAACCCATTGGCTGGATGTCATGCGCCTCCAATCTGCTGCTGGCGCTGGTCGGTTTGTTTTTCATGCTGAGACCGGGTTGGTCAGGCCCCGGCTGGGCTTCCATGCTCGGTTCATATGCAGCTTTTGTGGGATCTCAGTCCCTGGCACATGTGGAAAACGGACATCCCGTCGAGCTGATCGCGATGCTGTGGTTCTTGCCTCCGTTGTGGATTCTTTTTGTGATTCCGGGCTTGCTGGGAAGATATCGTGAAAATCTATCAGAAAGAAGCCGTGCCTGGTTTGCGGGTATCAACAACGCCCTGTTCTTTATTTTGTTCAATGCACTGTGGGCCGACCAATTTGGCTCCGAAGACCTCTGGAAAGTTTCCGCGATGTTCGGTTTTGTGCTTTTGGCCATCGGAATCGTGGGCCGACGCCAGGATACCATTTCCGGCGGAGTGAATATTTCCCAAGGACTCGCCGTGGGGACTTTGGCTCTGATCATGAAATTCGATGGCCACCAACTCGGATTGATTCTTGCGGCCGAGTCATTGTCGCTTGCGATTGCAGCATGGAAATTCAAAGGCCGCAGCGAGGTGGTTTTTTCGCTGGTGGCAGGACTGATCAGCGCTTGGTTGCTTGTCACGGCTGTTGGAGCCGTCTCGACCATTCCGATCTGGAGTTTGGTTCTAACATCCATGGTGGTGGCTGCCGCATCCGCTGTGATGGTCAGAGTGAAACCCCATGTGGTGGATTTTCAGGGTGCTGTCCGCGTATCATCATTCCTGCTTTTTCTCGCCGCAGTCCTAATCGCCAATCATCTTTGTGTTCACCGGCTGGATGACACTCAAGGCATGATGACGGCTGGCATTTTAGCCAGCGCACTGACAGCAGCCTACCTGAAACTTGACTCCAAGCGTTACCAGCCGGAAGCCGCATGGGCATCGATGTGGTTTTTGTTAGTGGCCGTCTTCATCGGCAACGGGGTGGATCATGTGTGGGCGAATGCGTTGGTCGCGGCCTTGCTGTTTTCCGCCTGCTGGCTATGGCATCGACAACCAAAAACCCCCGGCGAAGCCGAGAGCCTCGATCTCACTTACCAACCCGCTTTCCCCGCATGGGCGTTCGCTTTGGGAGTTCCGATTTTCATATGGCAAATCACTTCGGCATGCTGCGCGAGCTCTTCAACGCTCTATCTCCTCAACCATTGCGTGGCTCTCGCTCTGCTTGTTGTTGCCACGCGCTTGCGTTGCGAACGGTTGTCCGTAACCTCCGCCATCTTCTCGCTCGTTTCCCTGAGTCTGCTGACGAATACCGACGGCAGGAACGCCCTGTTCATTTTTATATCCGTGCTGTTGGCCTTCGCCGCCGCTTCGATCGTCGTTACCACATGGAGCAGGAAATACATTTCAGAAATCTCAGGAATAACCGCATGCTGCCTGTTTCGTCTAACAGCTTTTCTGGCGTTCATGATCGGATTTTACGAATGGTCGCCGGATCTATGGGGAGATTGGGTTGCGCTAAGTGCCGCTATCGTCGTCGCTTTGATTGGGTTGATGAAATGGAAATGCCCGATGGAGTGTCTGGGCTGGATATTGGTATCCTTGCTGTGGCTGTTTTATCGCTCCACGAACGAGCCTTGGGGCATCACCGAAGGTGATCAAGAATGGCGCGGTGGAATGGTGGTTCTGGCGCTAGTGATACTCACGGTCGTTTACAAAACGCGCCCTGCCTGCATACCAAAACTTCAAAACGGTAAAAACACCGTGGCGCTGCTTGCGGGCTTGATGTGTGTTTTCATGGCGTCATGGGCTACGCAGATGTTGGTTTGGCGTTTCGACTGGAAGCCTGCGGCGGTGCTTTGGACGTCACTTGGGTTTCTGTTTGTCAGCATGGGCTTGTGGCAGCGGGTTCACATCTTGCGCGTGAGCGGGTTTGTTTTGCTCGCGCTCTCTTTAACCAAAATTTTCATCTCAGACGTCTGGGATTACACCGCGTTCATGCGTGTCGCTTCGTTCATCATCTTGGGTTTGGCGCTGATTCTTCTCGGTCTTTTCTACAATAAATTTTCGCATGTCATCAAAACCCTCTTGGAATCAGAACATGGAAAAGCAACCGAAATTCAAGAGGAACGAGCACCTCAGTAATCACAGATGAAATTAATCAAACTATTGGCCAACCTGGGTTACGGCTCCCGCAAGGAGGTCGACAAACTGCTTCGCAGCGGTGCGGTCACCAACACCGCTGGTGTCCCCTACAAACCCAAGGACGATGCCGAACCGGATGAAGTGCTCGTTTCCGGCGAGGCTCTGGATCCGCTTTTCCCCCTCGTCATCGTTCTCAACAAACCCACCGGCTACACTTGCAGCACCGAGGATCCGGGCGATACGATTTACGATCTTTTGCCACCCCGTTTCTCCAGTCGAAATCCCGGGCTCAATCCGGTGGGCCGACTCGATAAGGACACCACCGGCATGCTGCTCATGACCGATGACGGAAAATTTCTCCACCGGGTCATCCATCCCAAATCCGGCTGCTTGAAAATCTATCATGTGTGGCTGGACCGCCCGCTAAACGGCAAAGAAGCGGAAATCTTCGGTTCCGGCGAGATGCTGTTAGAAAACGAAACCAAACCGCTTCTTCCCGCGGGCTTTGAGGCGATCGGTGGAAAGGAAGCCCTCGTCACCCTGCATGAAGGGCGTTACCATCAGGTCCGACGCATGTTCGCCGCCGTAGGCAATCACGTGTTGGATTTGAAACGCATTTCCATCGGCGGGTTCAAACTCCCTGATGACCTCGAAGAAGGCGATTGGCGGGAAGTTTCCGAAGCGGAGATTGACCTGCTGTTCGGGAATTGAAACATCGGGCCGGCAGGGTCCATCCGTGGCTGGAACGACTCATCACTGGGATTGACCGCAGCGGAGTCGGGACTAGAGTGACCGCGTCATTTCAACCACCAACATTCAAAACTATGTCCATTCAAGTAGGCGATAAAGCACCTGATTTCACCCTCGTCACCAAAACCTCAGACGGCCCCGCGTTGGTCAAACTCAGTGAGGAAATTGGCAAGTCCAACATCGTGCTGCTGTTCGTGCCGATGGCCTTCACCGGCGTTTGCACCACCGAACTCTGCGACATCTCATCCGGCATCGGTGCCTATGAAGCGCTCGATGCGAAAGTCTTCGGCATCTCCGGCGACAATCCCTTCGCACAGGAAGCATGGGCGCAAAAAGAAGGCATCACCCTGCCTCTGTTGAGCGACTACGAGCACACCGCCGCCAAATCCTACGGCGTGGCCTATGACCAGTTCCTCCCTGAGGCCAACCTCATCATGGGTGGCGTCGCCAAGCGTTCCGCCTTCCTCATCGACAAGCAAGGCGTCGTCCGTTTCGTTGATGTCAAAGACCACCCGAAAGATTTGCCTGACTTCGAGGCGTTGAAGTCGGCATTGGCCACTCTATAACTTCTTGTTTCGAAAACCAACATGAAGCGCGGATTTGGGAACAAATCCGCGCTTTTATTTTGATGAACAGGCTTTTGGGAAACAGCTACTGCTTGGCTTGAAGGAAAGCAAAAATCTCAGCCTTGTTCGGATGGGTTTGAAGTTTCTCGCGAAGATCTCGAAGTTCCGAGTAAAAATCATCACCCAAGCGCTCGCGCAGCCTCTGATTATAGAGAGCGGTTTGTTCTTCACTGAGCACAGCCTTCTGCCACTGCGTGGTGAAAACCAGGTGGAGATTGCGATGGATTCCGCCGGCATGCAGAGCCTCCCATTCTCCGGCATCCAGCCAGACGCCGCCGGTGATTGATCGGTCCACGCGAAACGGTATGCCATGACCCACTCGATAACGTGTCATCAAGGTGCCGGATTCGGGGCAGATTTTCACGGACTCATCATATTCACTGATCGGACAAGTGCTCTGTGCTGCAGTGTCCTCCGTGACAACATCGGCACTTTTGTTTTTCCATTCCCAGTAGTGCTCCAAGCGAATGTAAAATCCGCCGCTCTCCGGACAACGATATGCCTTCAGGCCTTCTTCAAGTGTAGTTGCAACAAGCGCTTTGCGTTCTCCGATCGGACTTTTCATGGATGGTTTTGTGAAATGATTTTCCTAAACTTGCAAAGCGTCATACGGGCGCAAAGTCAAAAAACATCCGGTGAAATATCAGATCATTCTTCCTTCTTTTCCTGCCCCAAACTGTAGCTCAAAAGATTTTCCCGCGTGCTGATTTCCCAATCTCCTTTGTCGTTCCGATAGAAGGAATCCCATCTGATCAAACCCACTCCCGGAGCCAGATACAGAAGATCACGAGTGCTGTAATCCGGGTCATCGGGATCGGTCCAAATACATTCGTAAACCACGCAGGTGAACTCTCCCGCAGGAACCTTGATTTTCTTCGCAGTTTCCAGAATCTCATATTCGGAATCCAAGGCCGTGTATCGGAAACCTTTTTCCGCCGGATAGCGAAGCGACAGCTCGAAATCCGTTAGAGAGACCGGAGGCTGCGGATCGTCGATGTCCTCGTCAAAATGGTAACTGCCGTTTTCATTCCAGTACTCCCAGTAATAGCTCTCACCCTTCAGATCCTGGCCCATGCCCGTCAGTCGCTGAACAGGTGTCCGCATATCCCAACCTTGCTCGATGCGATAGCAAGTCACCCCCTTGATGACTTTCACTTCCACGACCTTTTCATGGGCTGCCGCGATATCCGTCACTTTGCCATCCACATAATCCCCGGTGCGATACCTCCAAACTGCGCCCTCGGCCCTCGGCTGAATCGCCTTGGCTTCCGCAACGGCTTTCTCTTCCGCACCGCAAATCCCCAAAGTCAACCCCCCTATCGCAGCCAAACACACCATTTCCCTAAACATGCCTCAACCTGCATGATTTCCCGCTTCGCTACAAAATCAAAATCACCAGGCATTTCAGTGGGAAAGCCCAATCCAGCGGCTCTTAAAACTTGAGATTTGAATTTCAGTCAAAAAGTCTCTTTTTTGTTCTAGTGAACATCTTTTTTCTTGCGTTTGGCTCAAGAGAAAGCTAATTCACCTTCATGGCTACGAAAACCAGCACCGACACCCCACAAGCAGATAAAATCCAAGAAGCCCGCAAAAGAAACCTGGATATGGCGATTTCCCAGATCCAAAAGGAATTCGGAGAATCCGCCATCATGCGGATGGGCGATGAACACCGAGTGGATGTCGATGTCATCCCCACCGGCAACCTCCTGATCGATCGCGCCCTCGGAGTCGGCGGTTTCCCCCGCGGTCGTATCGTCGAAGTCTACGGACCGGAATCTTCAGGTAAAACCACCCTCACCCTCACCGCCATCGCCCAAGCCCAGAAACGCGGCGGCCTGGCGGCTTTCATCGACGTCGAGCACGCACTCGACCCCCAATACGCCCGCAAACTTGGCGTGAATCTCGATGATCTGCTGGTTTCCCAGCCCTCTTCCGGTGAAGAAGCTCTACAAATCTGCGAGGCATTGGTTCGGTCCAATGCGATCGACGTGGTTGTGCTCGACTCCGTCGCCGCCCTAGTCACCAAACAGGAGCTGGATGGCGAAATCGGCGATTCCACCGTCGGTGCGCAAGCCCGCCTGATGAGCGCGGCCATGCGGAAACTGACCTCCTTCATCTCCAAGGCCAAAACCGTTTGTATTTTCACCAACCAAATCCGTGAAAAAATCGGCGTCATGTTCGGTAGCCCAGAAACCACGCCAGGCGGTCGCGCCCTCAAATTCTTCTCCTCCGTCCGAGTCGACATCCGCCGTATTGGCCAAATCAAAGCCACCGATGGCACAATCATTGGTAGCCGCACCAAGATCAAAGTGGTTAAAAACAAAGTCGCACCTCCGTTCGCGGAGGCCGAATTCGACATCATGTATGACGAAGGCATTTCCTCCACCGGTTCCTTGCTCGATCTCGCCCTCGAAATGGAAATCATCCAGAAACGTGGTTCCTGGTTCTCCTACGACGGCGCCCAGCTCGCCCAAGGCCGCGATGCCGCAAAAGACGTGCTCAAAGCCGATCCCGCCCTCTACGAATCCATCGAAGCCAAGGTCAAAGCAGGCTTGGAAGCGGCCAAGGATAAGGAGAAATAATCTTCCTCAAGAAGAAACAACCTTCGGCTCTTCGCAAAGTCGTTGAAAGTTCGATGAAACCTCCACCCTCACCGGTGGAGGTTTTTTATGGAGAAGGGCTTTGCAAGCCCTTCTTGCCTTACAAATTTCTCAAGGTCCCCGCCTCAAGCCTTCATTGGACGGAGCAAACAGGCTGAAAACAGCTCTAAGAATCGCCCTCAGCACCAAAAACACGACAACCACCATCGCGATCAAAACTCCGAAAACCAAAATCACAGCTCCGAACACCACGCCCAAAGCGATCCAGAGCGGCATCCAGCGTCGGTCCAAGCGACGCACCTGGCCTTGCCAATTTCCCCAAACCACACGACGACCCCTCACTTCGGTTTCGACATCCTTTTCTGGCCTGGGATCGACCGCGATCCCATCAATTTCTACGACTTCCACTTCCACTACTTCACCTTCGGCCTTCATGACGAGCATGTTAATATCCGAAAGCCGAAAAGTCGAAGGGCGAAAGTCCGGAAATGTCGCAATCGGCAGCTCTGTCTGCGTTTTCTAGGATTAGAGTTTGAGTTTTTCGCATCTCGGTAGCAGATTGCGCGCGGACGAGTTCCTATTCTTTCAAAAATGAATGCTTTAACCCGCAGTGCCGCCGCCTACTGGCAGTCTTCCATCGGAAAAAAATTGATCGTTGCCGTCACGGGAATCGTCATGGTGCTTTTCCTAGCTGGCCATTTGACTGGAAACCTTCTGATCTTCGCAGGCCGTGAAGCCTTCAATGACTACGCCCAGTTTCTCCATGAAGCTGGTCACGGCGCGCTGATCTGGGTGGCACGGATCGGCTTATTGGTCGCGGTGGTTTTACATGTGATCGCCACGATCCAACTCACCCGTCAAAACCGCGCGGCTCGCAAGGAAAAATACCAATACAAAACCGTCATTCAGGCGAAAAAATCCTCACGTCTGATGATTTGGAGCGGTTTGACGATCCTTGCATTCATCATTTTTCACATTCTGCATTTCACTGTGAAAATTGCCGGCGGTTTCGCTGAAATGATCGATCAGGAATACCTCGCCGCCTCAGGCGAAACTCGACACGACGCCTACGGTATGGTGATCGCCGGTTTCCAAAATCAGTGTATCAATTGGGTGGTTGTTGCATTTTACATCATTGCCATGAGCCTGCTGTGCTCGCACCTCAGCCACGGCGTCGGTTCGATTTTTCAAACCCTCGGCTGGCGTTCGCAAAAATCCCAAGAGCTCATCCGCAAGGTTTCCCTCGGCTATGCGGTTGTCATCTGGCTCGGCTTTGTCTCCGTGCCGCTCTCCATCTTTTTCGGGTTCGTTAAATAACTTCTTCCCATCACAACATCATGTCACTCGATAGCAAAATTCCAGCGGGTCCGCTTGAGCAGAAATGGTCCAAACACAAAATGGACTCCAAACTGATCAACCCGGCGAACAAACGGAAATTCAACATCATCGTGGTCGGCTCCGGTCTTGCCGGCGGCTCCGCGGCCGCAACGCTCTCGGAGCTCGGCTACCAGGTGAAATGCTTCTGCTATCAGGACTCCCCGCGCCGCGCACACTCCATCGCTGCCCAAGGCGGAATCAATGCCGCGAAAAACTACCGCAATGACGGCGACTCGGTTTACCGCCTGTTCTATGACACGATCAAAGGAGGAGACTTCCGTTCGCGTGAGGCAAACGTCTATCGCCTCGCCGAGGTTTCCAACCACATCATCGATCAATGCGTCGCCCAAGGCGTTCCCTTCGCCCGTGAATACGGCGGCCTGTTAGACAACCGCTCCTTCGGCGGTGCGCAGGTTTCCCGAACCTTCTATGCACGCGGCCAAACCGGACAACAGCTTCTCATCGGTTGCTATCAGGCTCTGGAAAAGGAAATCAACAAAGGCGGAGTGAAAATGTATCCGCGCACCGAGATGATGGATCTCGTGAAAGTCGATGGCCACGCGAAGGGCATCGTCGTCCGCGATCTCAACACCGGAGAAATTTCCACCCACGCGGCCGATGCGGTCATTCTTGCCACCGGTGGTTACGGCAACGTCTTCTTCCTCTCCACCAATGCGATGGGTTGCAACGTGATGGCCGCCTGGCGTGCCGCCAGACGTGGTGCCTTCATGGCAAATCCTTGCTACACCCAGATCCACCCGACCTGCATTCCCGTCTCCGGCGATTACCAATCCAAACTCACCCTGATGTCGGAATCGCTCCGCAACGACGGCCGCGTTTGGGCTCCTAAATCCCGGGAAATCGCTGCCAAACTCCGCGCCAAGGAAATGCATCCCAACGATGTCGCCGAGGAAGATCGTGATTATTACCTCGAGCGGAAATATCCATCCTTCGGAAACCTCGCACCGCGCGACATCTCATCCCGTGCTGCAAAAGAAGCCTGTGATGACGGCCGCGGCGTCGCTCCCACCGGACTCGGCGTTTATCTCGATTTCCGCGATGCGATCAAGCGCCTCGGCGAGGACAAAATCCGCGCCAGCTACGGCAACCTGTTCCAGATGTATGAAAAAATCGCCGGCGAAAATCCTTACGAGCGCCCGATGATGATTTATCCCGCAGTCCATTACACCATGGGCGGCCTCTGGGTGGACTACAACCTGATGTCCAACGTCCCCGGCCTCCACGTTTTGGGCGAAGCCAACTTCTCCGATCACGGCGCAAACCGCCTCGGCGCATCCGCGCTCATGCAGGGTCTCGCCGATGGTTACTTCGTGATCCCGACCACGATTGCCAACTACCTCGCCACGCAAAAACCCGGTACGGTCACCACCCAACATCCGGCCTTCGCTCAAACCGAAGGCGAAGTTCGCGAGCGCATTTCCAAACTGCTTTCCATCAAGGGCAAACGCACCGTCGATTCC
>CBFGOP010000018.1:0-31876 GCA_965650415.1 uncultured Prosthecobacter sp.
AGGAATCGGGTCCGCAGATGACGGCGAAGGCGTCGGAGCTGGCGAGGGTTTCCAGGATGGAGAACCACTCGGCGGCGGTTTCGGGATCGGAGATTTCGTGGAGATCGTTTTCGGGATTTACGGGGGAATCCGGAAGCACGAGGGCGGTGATGCCCCAGAGTTCGAGTTCGGTGGCGATGCGTTCGCGTTGGCGGGGAGATTCATGGACGATCCATTGGCGCTTTTTTCCGTGGTCTTTGGAAGCGATGCAAGCGAGGGCGACGAAGAACGAATGTGAGGCCTCATCGGCGTGGTCGAACACGATAGGCCCGCCACCATTGGCGAAGGGGGCCAGGTGTTGGGTGAATTCCGGGTTGGTTAGAGCATGGCGGAGCCAGCTTTTTGGGTGGTGATGCAAATCTTAGAAATCGAACTGAAGGTTCGTTTGAGGCTCGGTGACAGGCGAGATGTCGGCGTTGGAGATCGCAGCGATGATCGTTTTTTTTGTCATGTCCCAACGAAGGGGTTTGGATCTCAGGAAAAACGATTGCGCAACAGTGATGCGGAAGATGCCGAGTTTGGCGGGCATTTCCCTGTCTAACATCGATTGCAGCATGGGACTGATTTCTTTCATGCGACGGCATGAAAGCAAGATCTCCGGTTCTTTGATGAACTTCGCTGCGGAGTAGGTGAGTCGCTCAGCGGCGGGGTCGCCGGTGTATTCAAAAAGGATCTTCCCATCCTCAAGAGGAGCCGTGTGCACATCGATGTGAATGATCGTGTCATGGCGCTTCAGATCCTCTTCCAATTTCACGTCGATCGCATGCCGGAATTTTTCATTCATTCGATCTGCGAGACGGGTGCGGATGGGTTCGGGGATTTTAAGGGAAAAATCGCTGAATTGTTCGTCGCCGATTTTTTCGAGGTCGAGGATGAGTCGGGTGACCTCGCCGTGGACGAGCGGGGTGCTGAGTTTCATGGCCAGGCCTTGGGCCAGGTTGAGGGCGCCGGGTTCCCAGCCCTCGGGAGAAGTGACGAGCTCTTCTTGATCCACAAACAGCTCACGTTGTGCCTCCGGAATCGCGCAAGTGGCGTGGCAGCAAGTGATTAAGAATGACGTCATAACCTCATCTTGTGCAAAAAAATGGGAATCCGAAAATCAAAATTCAGCATTTTGAGGATTTTTGGAGAATTGTCCTTTGACGGGAGGGCAAAGTGGGTGTCTAGGTTTAGGGCTTTTTCAACCATGTCCGATCCCTTATTTGAACCCCTGAAAGCCGGTGCCTTTGAGCTCCGGAACCGCATTGTGATGGCTCCTCTGACCCGCTGCCGGTCCTCCGAAGGGCGAGTTCCAAACGATATGATGGCTGAGTATTATGAAATACGCAGCGATTTCGGGCTGATTTTATCAGAGGCGACATCGGTCGATCCGATGGGGGTTGGCTATCCAGACACGCCGGGGATCTGGTCGGATGAGCAGGTGGTCGGCTGGAAAAAAGTCACGGATCGGGTCAAGGCGCGGGGTGGTTTGATGCTTTGTCAGCTTTGGCATGTGGGGCGGATGTCCGATCCGATCTATCTGGATGGCAAGCTGCCGGTTTCCTCCAGCGCCATCGCGCCGGCGGGTCATGTGAGTTTGGTCAGGCCGGAAAAACCCTTCGTCACGCCGCGTGCGCTGACGGTCGAGGAAATCCGGGAGGTCGTTCAGCAATACAAGCGTGGGGCAGAGCAGGCGATGAAAGCGGGTTTCGACGGAGTGGAAATCCACGGCGCGAACGGATATTTGATCGATCAGTTTCTCCAAGACTCCACCAACCATCGCACGGATGAGTATGGCGGCAGTGTCGAGAACCGGATGCGCTTCATGTTGGAGGTGGTTGATGCGGTCGTCAGTGTCTGGGGAGCGGATCGGGTGGGGATGCACTTGGCACCCAGAGGCGATGCGCATGACATGGGAGATTCCGATCTCGCCGGATTGTTCACGACCGTGGCAAAGGAACTCGGGAAACGGAAACTCGCGTTTCTATGCGCTCGTGAAAATTTCCAACAAGAACCATTGGGACCGAAAATGAAAGCGGCGTTTGGTGGGGTGTATATCGCCAACGAAAGTTTCACTGCAGATTCGGCACGCGAAGCCATCGCCGCTGGGAAAGCGGATGCGGTTGCGTTCGGGAAACCGGCGATTGCGAATCCGGATTTGGTCGAGCGTTTCCGCAGCGGTGCTGAACTGAACGAACCCGATCCATCGACTTTCTATGCTTCCGGTCCCAAGGGCTATTTGGACTATCCGATTCTCCAAACCATCTAACACATATCATGAAAAAAATATTGGCATTCAGTGGCAGCCTGCGGGCTGAGTCTTTCAATCAGAAGCTGGTAAACATTGCTGCCGAAGGCGCGCGTGATGCAGGTGCGCATGTGACTGTGATCTCGCTCAAGGATTATCCGATGCCGCTTTACGATCAGGATCTCGAGGATGCGTCCGGCAAGCCGGAGAAGGCAAAAGAGTTGAAGAAGCTTTTTCTGGAACACGATGGCTTGTTGATCGCATCACCCGAATACAACAGCATGATTTCCGCAGCGATGAAGAACGCGATCGATTGGGTTTCGCGTGCCGATTCCGCCGATGAGCCGATGCTCTCCGCTTTCCTTGGCAAGACCGCTGGGATTCTTTCCGCTTCTCCGGGTGGATACGGCGGTGCGCGCAGTTTGGGTTTCCTGCGTCCGTTTTTGGAAAACATCAAGGTGACGGTGATCGAAGATCAATACAGCCTGCCGAATGCTCACGAGGCGTTTGATGCAAACGGAAATCTCAAGGATCAGGAGATCGCCGCGAAGGTGAAAGCGATTGGCAAAGCTCTGGCGGAAGCTTGAGTGGAAATCTGGAAAAAGATTTTTAACCGCAGAGAACGCAGAGAACACAAAGAGCTGAGATTAGGATTCTTTTTGCCTTCTGTTCAGATTCTTCTGTGTTTCACTTGAATAACACATCCATTCCCATCGCGGATTTTCTCAGGAGCTTGGGAATTTTCTTCGGGTCTCTGGGTTTGAAGATGCGGTAAACAAAACCCAGTAGGTGAAGGGTGAAGAGGTGATCGATCACCCGATAGCCACGTTGCTTGCGGAGAAAAATCGCCGAAAGCCATGAAAGGGTGCGGCGTTTGATGTGGAATGGAGTGAAGGATAATTTGATCCGGTAACGCTCACGCTCGGTGCTGGGGTAGCGTTTTTTGTAGGTCTTTTTCGCCGCGCGGATCTGGTTGGCGATCGCTTCGTCGTAAGGGAGAAAATAGTAACGACGCGCCAGCAGGATCAGGTGGAAGAAATCGCGCATGTGTTCGATGTCTTCGACGGGCAGATCCGCCTTGCGTGCGAGGTTGATCATTTTCGGAAACAACAGAAACGCCGCCTGGCTGGTGCGCATGGAAGGTTCGGGATCCGGGACGAAGTGACTGAGGATTTTCGCAACCGCGTGATTGATGAACAATCCGTCCCAGTAAACATGCAGGAGTGGCGGAATTCTAACACGACGGAAGAAGAGTTTTTTTCGGGCGAACTCCCCGATGTAGTAAATTTCCCGAATCAAGGTATCGGAGTGGCGCAGCAATTCCAAAGCCGCAGGCGCGCGATGTGCGCCGAGCACATGCTCGACCGATTGTTCGATGCTGCGCTTGTAACGGAAAATGTGAATCGCGGCCGCGACATTGAGTCGGATCCAGATATCCGGCTGCCGGTTTCCGCTCAGAAACGCCAGCCTGCGGAACCGATGCCAGCCACCGGTTTGGCACCAGACCGAGATCCCGATGAGGTTTTCCATCTGATCCAGCTCGCGGGCGAACTGCTCGCAATCCGCTCCGATGTAGGATGGAAACTCGCCTGCGCCTTCGTATTCACGACGCGCCTGGAGCTCGATGATCATGGGTTGTTTCACCCGGAAAAACGCCCGGTTCAGCGGAATGTGCCGGAAGAAATCGCTTTCCCCATGCTTCATCGAGACGATGAAACTCTGGGAATCGATCCCCGCCAAGGTTTCTGATAGAGTGCCTCGATGCCAGATGAGATCGCCGATCTTGTGGGCACCGACCGTCCATGTGCGCAGGATGAGCTTTTTGTTCCGGGACTCGAATTCCGGCAGGAGTTTTTTGATGAGTTGATTGGTGTCGCGCGGATTGCGGAGATGGAGGCGGGTGCGGATCGGGTCTTTGACATCGAGACCATCGCTTTCACCGATTCGCAGAATGATGCCGGAGATTTGCGGGAAATCATCGAGGACGTTGGTGATCAGGCTTTTGTAATAATTTTCGAGTTCCTCGGTTTTGTTGGAAAAGGAACGTTCGATCTCGGGTGTGAGCGGAATGACATCGCTGGTCAGGAAAACCATCAGCCCGAATTCATCCACCAGAAGATTGAAGAGTGAAGTGAACTGCTCCCTGAAGAAGGCGATATTCTGCGCGATCTCCGGTTCGTGAAGGGGATGCGGGGCGAGGTGGGCGAGATCGTCCAAAGTGACGGCATTGTAACCGAGGTTGCTGATCTCGCGTGCGAAGTCGCGCATGTCCTGATGGATGCGTTGCCATTGATGGGTTGACTCCGATCCGGATGTGGCGAGCTGGGAGAACGGAATCTTCGACCAATTGATGCGGTTTTTGGTGCAACTCCGAAAAAACGGACCGATGGCATCGATGAGAAACAGTTCCATGAAAACGCCTGCATCAAGCAATCCGCCAAGCCATGAGGCGAGCGAGGTGGTGTGACGGGATCGTCACGGAGTATGAGGGATTCAGCAGCTTGTCTCGATTTCACCAAGCGATGATGATCGGCGGCACGATGATCTTGGTGTTTCCGCCTGACTTGTCTTCCATTTCCTCCAGAGCGGAGATGGCGCCGTCTTTGAACTCGACGGTGGTTTTGCCGGTTTCTTCACGGGTGACATGGGAGAGGACGCGGAAAGCTCTGCCGGTGGCGGGGTCGACCCGGGTTACGTAATGTTTGACCTCCTCGTAGTTGATGTATTCCCAAGTTCCGGATTCACCGGTTTGGGTGATACGCATGGTGGTCTTGGTGGGTTTGCCGCGAGAGAGTTCGACTTCCTTGGGTGTCATGCCGATGGCGAGGCCTTTGTTTTTGATGATCTCGCTGACGGTTTTCTGGCGCTCGTAGATTTTTTTGAGTTTTTCGACGAAGTCTTTGTCGGAATGGGTGAATGCTTTGGGCGAGACCCAACCGGCGATGCCGTGTTTGAGTCCCTGGCCACGGACGCGGTAGGCGCGGTCGGTCATGGCTTCGAACTCGACTTCCTGATCGGCTTTCAAGGTGCCGAGCTTGTGCTGCGCTTCTTTGTCAGAAAAGACCGGGTAGGCTTCGATGACCTTGAGTTTGATGGGTTTGTCGAAGACTTGGTCGAGGTATACGACATTCGGATCGGAATCGAGCAGAGAGGATTTTTCCTTTTTGATTTGGGCGTGGGTCAGGCAGGAGAGGGAAAGGCAGAGCAGGATGGAAAACGCCGTTTTCATGATGGGAAGATAGGAATGAGCGAAGAAAAAGAAAAGGTGGAATCTCGCAGTCAGATGGGAAAACGGCCTTTCCTATTCAGATCAAAATCAGGTTCATTTCCGGAGAGCGACTTTTTGATCGCTGACTTCGAAGATGGGCAGGGGGGCGATGGGGCTGGTTTCCATCCAATCGAGATGAGTGGTGGTGATGAATTTTTGAGCGTTGGTGGGGAGGTGCTGAAGTAGGGCATTGCGGCGCGGGGGATCGAGTTCCCCAAAGATGTCGTCCAGCAGGTAGATGGGAGTTTTGGAGCAACGCTGTTGAAGCAGGTCGCCTTGCGCGAGTTTCAGGGAGAGGGCGATGGTGCGTTGTTGGCCTTCGCTGGCGTAGTCGGATGCGGGCATGCCATGGAGACGGATGGAAAAATCATCGCGGTGTGGGCCGACGACGGCTTGGCGGGTGGCGGTTTCGCGTTGGCGGGCCTGAAGGATGGATTCCTTCATCGAAGGGCCGGAGGCGGGAAGGTAGGTGAGGGTGAGTTCCTCGTTTTTGGTGGAAATATCGACCTGGGCGGCGGCGGCGAGGGGCGAGAGGTCGGCGATGAGTTGTTTGCGCGCTTGGGTGAGGTATTCGCCGTGTTCGATGAGGATTTCCTCATAGGCGAGGAGTTCGGGAAGGCGGAGCTTGGGTTCCTTGAGCAGGAGGTTTTTGGCTTTGAGTGCGCGGCGGTAGCGGGTGTAGGCGGTGCGGTATTTGGGATCGAGCTGGGCGCCGAGAAAGTCGAGGTAGTTGCGGCGCGCCTCGCTGGAGCCGCGGACGAGATTCAGGTCTTCATTTCCCATCCAGACGATGAGTCCGCCATCGGCGAGGTATTCGGTGCGCGAATGGCGCGGTTCGCCATCGGTTTTGAGCGTGAGGCCTTTGGAGGTTTGGAGGATTTTGCGTTCCTGATCCCATGGATTGCCTGCGATCCCAAAGCCGTTGGCGGAAAATTTGGTGAGGGTGTTGAGGCGGTTGGTGCGCGGCGATTGGAGCCGGATCAAGGTGCAGATGGCTTCTAACAGAGAGGTTTTCCCTTGGGCGTTGTGCCCGATAAAAATCGCTCCGGAGGGTGAAAAATCCAGAGTCAGCGAACTGAAGCAGCGGAAGTCGAGAAGGCGGAGGTTCTGGATCACAAGAAGGGGAAACTTTAAACTTTAAGTTTTAAATCTCAAGGAAGAGGGGGTTTGACCGCAATGGGAGCGGAGCGGACATGGACGGACTGATCCTTCTTAACCTCTCCGTCAAAGAACGCAAAGAGCGCATAAGAAAAAATGGAGAGATTGGTCTTGGTTTGAGGTTTAGAGTTTAAAATTTAAAGTTTCAAACCTCACGGCTGTGGTTTGTCGACCGCTGGGACAGGGAAGAGGGTTGAAGGAGTGCGGGCGGTTTGGATGAGTTTGAGGAGTTCGGCGGTTTTTTCGGGATGTTGTTTGGAGATGTCGGTGGTTTCACCGAGGTCTTTGGAGAGATCGAAAAGTTCGGTGGTGATCTTGTCAGGGAGGGCGACGTTGGTTTGAACGAGTTTCCAATCGCCGACTTGGATGGCGCGGCGGAAGTCCTGTTCGTGATGTTCCCAATAGAGATGCGGGTGTTTGGGTTGTTCGCCTTTTCCTAACAGGGTTGGAAGGAAGGAGATGCCCTGGATATCTTTTGGGGTGGGTTGGTTGATCAATTCACAGACGGTGGGCAGGAAATCCCAGAAGGCGGAAGGGTGGTCGGAGGTTTGACCGGGTTTGATGGCAGCGGGCCATGAGGCGATCAAGGGAACGCGGATACCGCCTTCGTAGAGATCGCGTTTGTTGCCGCGGAGCGGACCGTTGGAGTCGAGGTAATTGGTTTTGTATCCGCCTTCGTTGGCCGGGCCGTTGTCGCTGGTGAAAATGACGAGGGTGTTTTCTAACAGTTTTTCATGTTCCAGGGTCGCGATGATCTGGCCGATCGAGTCGTCGAGGTATTTCATCATGCCGATGTAGTTGGCTTTGACTTCGGAGGTCGGGGTATAGTGTCTCTCTTTTTCTGCGGCGATCTCGTCTTTGACGGAGGGTCGGGCCGCGATGAGATCTTCCTCGCGAGCGAGGACAGAAGCGTGGGGGGCGGGGTATGAGAGGATGAGAAAGAAGGGTTTTTCGGAGGTTTGTTGGGAGAGATAGTTCAGGGTTTCTTTCGTATAGAGCTCGAGATCGTAATCGGTTCCGGTATGGAGTTTGTTGTTAGGAAAGTTGATTTTCTCGGTGTTTTTATAAACGAACTTGGGGTAGCGATAGTGGGCATCGACATGATTGGTGGTGCCGTAGAAAAAATCGAAACCGTGTTCGAGAACGCTTTCTGGAGTTTGGGTGTTTCCGGTGACGCAGGATTTTCCGATCATGGCGTTGTGATAACCTGCGGCTTTGGTGATTTTCCCGAGAGTGAGTTCGTCTTTGGGGATGGAGAATTCTCCGTTGCCGCGGATCGAGGCGTGGCCGGTGTCTTTTCCGGTCATCAGCGAGCAGCGCGAGGGATTGCAGACGGTTGCGCCGGAGTAGTGACGGGTGAAGCGGATGCCGCTGGTGGCGAGAAGGTCGATGTTCGGGGTGGAGAAATGTTTTTGGCCGTAGGCGGAGATGTCGTTGTAGCCCAGGTCATCGGTGATGATGTAGATGATGTTGGGTTTCTGAGCCGGGAGCGCAGAGCTGGCAGCGAGTAGGAGTAGCAGTGACAACAGGAGTTTTTTCATATCAGCAGGAGAGATGATCCAGGGCCTTTTGGTAAGAGCAGTTTGAAAGGTAGTGGCGGAGTTTGGAATCGAACTCTGCACGATGGATTTCCACATAGGAATCGATTTTTTCGGACGTGGATTTCAGGGCTTCGAGGTGGGCGATGGGGTCACTATCCCGAAAGGCGTGGTCGGAGATGATGGAAAGACGCTGTTGGAGAAGGGTTTGAAGCTCGGCGTGCATACGGTGGAAAACTTTAAATTTTAAACTTTAAACTTCAAGGAAGAGGTTGGCGTTTAGGAGAGCTAATGATGGGTTGGAAATTTGAGGTTTAAAGTTTAGGATTTAGAGTTTTAATGCCGTCATGATTTCATTGGTGATCGTTGTGGAGGTGAATCCGGAGAAGGTGGATTTGTTCAGGGAATATCTGTGTGAAGAAGCTGCTGACGCGGTGGCGAATGAGCCGGGTTGCCGGGATTTCATTGTTTCGCAGAGTCATGCGGAGCCGAATGTGTTTACGCTTGCGGAGTTTTATGAAGATGTGGCGGCACTGGAAGAGCATCGCAAGACCCCGCATTTCCTTTTGTTTCAGGAGAGGGTGAAGGAACACGATCTGATCAAACACAAACGCGAGGTGGTGACCGGCGATGTGGTGTTTCCCGGAGTCGAAGGGTAGAATGTCAGGTCGTGGGGACAACATGTTCCAGCCACGAGTTGATGATCAATCCGTGGCCTTTTTGAGGGCGGCGGCGACGAAGCCTGAGAACAGGGGATGCGGGTGATTGGGTTTGGAGAGGAATTCCGGGTGGAACTGGGCACCGATGTAGAAGGGATGATCGGGAAGCTCGACGATTTCGACGAGGCCTTCGTTGGCGGAAACCGATGAGATGACGAGACCACCTTCCTGGAGTCGGTCCTGGTAATCGGAATTCACCTCGTAGCGATGGCGATGGCGTTCCTTGATGCGGTCCACATTTCCATAAAGGTCCGCGGCCTTGGTTCCGGCGAAGAGAATGGATTCGGATGAGCCGAGTCGCATCGTCGCGCCCATGTCGGTGATGCCTTTTTGTTCTTCCTGAAGGCAGATGACGGGATGCGGGGTGGATTTGTCGAACTCTGTTGAGTTGGCGTCTTTGAGTCCGCACTTGTTGCGTGCGTATTCGATGGTGGCGATTTGCATCCCGAGACAGATGCCGAAGTAAGGGATTTTGTGTTCGCGGGCGTATTGGGCGGCGAGGATTTTTCCTTCGATTCCCCGGTCTCCAAAGCCGCCGGGAACGAGAATGCCATCGACTTCACCGATGACGGATTTCGCGCCTTTGTCCTCAATGGCCTCGGCTTCGACACGGACGATCTGAACTTTGGTGTCGTGAAAGGCTCCGGCGTGGATGAGGGATTCGTAGATGGATTTGTAAGCGTCCTGGAGTTCGATGTATTTTCCAGCGACCGCGATAGTGACCTTGTGTTTGGGGTGGATGACGCGTTGGACGAATCCTTCCCATTTTTCGAGGTTCGGTGAAGGCGTGTGACCGAGGCCGATTTTATCGACAACGAGTCGGTCGATCTTGTCGCGACGGAGGTCGAGCGGACATTCGTAAATCGTGTGATCGACATCGCGGAAAGCGACGACGTTCTTTTTCTCGACATTGCAGAACATGGCGATTTTGCGGCGGTTGTCCTCATCGAGATCGGCCTCTGTGCGGCAGATGATGATGTCGGGCTGGATGCCGAGTTCGCGGAGTTTGGCAACGGATTGCTGGGTGGGCTTGGTTTTGATTTCACCGGCGGCCTTGATATAGGGGAGGAGGGTGACGTGGATGAAGCAGACGTTTTCCTTGCCGACTTCGAGGGCGAACTGGCGCAGAGCTTCGATGAAAAGGAGGCCTTCCATGTCACCGACCGTGCCGCCGATTTCGGTGATCAGCACATCGACTTCCGGGTTGTTTTTGGTGACCGAGTGCATGCGGTCTTTGATTTCATCGGTGACGTGGGGGATGAACTGTACGGTTTTGCCGAGGTATTCGCCACGGCGTTCCTTCTTGATCACGGAGTCGAACACCTGACCTGAGGTGAGGTTGTTCATTTGGGAAAGGATACCTGAGGTGAAACGCTCGTAGTGACCGAGGTCGAGATCGGTTTCCGCGCCGTCATCCAACACATACACCTCGCCGTGTTGGTAAGGTGACATGGTGCCGGGATCGACGTTCAAGTAAGGGTCGAACTTTTGCATCAGGGTTTTGAGGCCGCGGGCTTCGAGGAGGGTTCCTATAGATGCTGCGGCAAGACCTTTTCCGAGAGAGGAAACCACGCCGCCGGTGACAAAAATGTATTTCATGGGAAGTTTGCTGATTAAAAGTTAGAAGGTTTCAGTGGCGAGAATGCGTTCGATTTCGAGAGCTTGTTCGGGTGTGTCGACGCCGGGTGAGGTGTCGTTTGTTGTCAGGACGCGGATGTTGGCGTTGTTTTCTAGGGCGCGGAGTTGTTCGAGGGATTCGGCTTGTTCTAGCGGGGAAGGTGGCCAAGTGACGAAGGTTTCGAGAAAATCGCGGCGGTAGCCGTAGATGCCTTTGTGGCGGAGTACCTGGAGGTTTTCGACCGCGTTGCGGAAATACGGCAGCGGGGAGCGGGAGAAGTAGAGCGCGTTGCCGTTGAGTTTGAGGACGACTTTCACGACATTCGGGTCGGCCACGGCCGGATCTTTTGGATCGAGCGGGTTTGCGGCGGTGACCATGTCCAGCGAGGGATCGGAGCAAAGCGCTGTGGCGAGGTTGTCGATCAGTTCGGGGTCGATCAAGGGTTCGTCGCCTTGGATATTGAGGATGTGGGTGGCTTGGGGGATTTGTCTGACGGCCTCGGCAAGTCGGTCGGTGCCGGTAGGGTGATCGGGCGAGGTCATGATGGCCTTTCCTCCGAAGGCGAGAACCGCTTGTTCGATGCGTGGATCATCGGTAGCGACGAAGATTTCGGAGAGTTTCGTCGTGCCCTTGCAGCGTTCCCAAACGTGCTGGATGAGGGGTTTTCCTGCGATCAGGTGGAGGGGTTTTCCGGGGAAGCGTGTGGAGCCCCAACGAGCTGGGAGGATGCCGATGATGTATGGATTGGGATCGGAAAGTGACACGCAATGGAATAGGTTGCGCGAACTTATGGAGAGACGCTGGGGACGGCAAGGACGGTTTTTGAAACTTTAAATTTTAAGCTCTAAACCTCAAAAAGCAGAGCACCGAGCTCGAGGCTCACTTCCAGCAGGTTTCGTCGAGGTTCCAAAGGATGCTGGCGTGGTGGAGCTCTTGGGTGCGGAGTTTGTAGATTTTTTGGTGTTGGGTGAGTTCGGCGGGCGTGGTGAGGGAAGGTTTGGATTGCTCCAGGGTGTCGGCTTCCTGTTGTGAGGCTTTGAGTTCACGCCAACTGTGAATCAGAGAGCGGACTTGTTTGCGGATCGTCGCGGAGTCGGTGAGTTTCTGAGGCTGGAGATCCTGGCTGAATTTTTGTGAGATCAGCATCCCCCCGGGGATGGCGGATTGATTTTTGTCATGTTGATTTGCCAGTGCAGTGACGAGGTGATGGGTGCGCTGGAGGTGGCACCAGCGGTCGAGATCATCCAGGTTTGGCTGATCGATGTTTCGGTAATCGGTGAAGCCTGAATGATCGGGTTTGAAACGCAGGTCATGATATTCCGCATCGAACACATCCCGTATTTCGGAAAGCCAGTTTTTGCGGTCTTGGATGAGGGTGTTGCGCCAGGATTCGAGAGAGGAGAGGAATTTCGGATCCGGATTCTTGAGCGATTTGAGAAGAGTTTCAATCCGATCGAGTTGCGAGTTGATGATCTGTTCCTTGCGCAACAGGTGATGGAGTTTGACTTTCTCATCCCGCATCGCGAGCTCGGCCTGGATGCTGGTTTGCACTTCTTTCCATTCGTTTTGTTCGAGCTGATGGGAGAAGTCTTTGATGGTTCCGATGGAAACAATTTGTTTGGGGATTTGTTCGGTGGGGTTTTGGAGTGATTTCAGCAAAGCGGACGGGCTGACAAGTTGGCCGACGGATCCGGAGATGGTTTGTTTGACTTGGTCGGTGATTTCGGCAACGGCGGGTTTTTCCTCGTTGGCTTTGTTGAAATGGGATTTGGCAGTCAGAAATTTCGGGTTGCGGGACTCCATCAGGTTCAAGGCCTCGCTCCAGCTCATGGTGAGGGTTTGGAAAGGCGATTGGGCATCGATCTCGCGCTCGTATTTGGAGGTCTCGACCGACGAGGCTGCGGAAATCTTGTTTTGAACGTTTTGCTGTGCGCAACCCGCAAGGAAGATGGCGATCAGGGGTATCGGCAATCTTTTCATTCGCACGGATACGCCGTGGGAGGGGATGGTCTTTCGTTTTTTAATCTCCCAGACAAATGCCTACGGCGCGGGCTGCCTGGACGATTTCGCCTTCGGGATCGACGAGGCGGAGTTTGTTGACGGCGTCTTCGATGGTGACGGAATCAACGTGATAAGCATCATAGGAAACCATGCGGCCGAACGCTTTTTGTTTGGCGAGGTTGACCGCCATGACGCCGAAGCGCATGCCGAGGATGCGATCGAAGGCGGTGGGTGAACCGCCGCGCTGGAGGTGGCCTAGGGTGGTTGAACGGGATTCCTTGTGGGTAAGCTCCTGCAGGCGTTTTGCGACCTGTTCGCCGATGCCGCCGAGACGGACTTCACCGGTGCAGTTCGAATCAAGGGTGATGAGATCGCCGTCGGGCATTTTCGCGCCTTCGGCGACGACGACGAGGGTTGCGTGCTGGCCTTGGGCCTCGCGTTTCCTGATGAAGTCCGCGACTTTTTCGAGGGAGAAAGGAATTTCCGGGAGCAGGATGCAATTTGCTCCGCCGGCGATGCCACCCCATAGAGCGATCCATCCGGCGTGGCGGCCCATGACTTCCAACACCATGACCCGTTTGTGGGATTCGGCGGTGGTATTGAGTCGGTCCAAGGCATCGACAACGGTGGTGACGGCGCTGTCGAAACCGAAGGTCATGGCGGTGGCGGAAAGGTCGTTGTCGATGGTTTTGGGAACCCCGATAACGGGCCAGCCGAGATGGTGCAGCTGCAAGCCGGTTGTTAGAGAACCATCGCCACCGACGACGATGAGGGCTTCGATCTGGAGTTGGTCGATGGTGCGACGGGCGCGGTCGATGATTTCCTTGGGAACTTCCGTAACGTTTCCGGTTCCGATTTTGGCGGCGAAGTGACCCTTGTTGGTGGAGCCGAGGATGGTGCCACCGAGTTTGAGGATGCCGATGGTGTCTTTGGGGGTGAGGATGCGGTAGTCACCAGGAGGGATCAGGCCCTCGAAACCGTCTTTGAAACCGACGACTTCCCAACCGAGTTTATGAGCGGCACCGACGACTCCGTGAATGACGGCGTTGAGGCCGGGGCAGTCGCCTCCGCTGTTGAGAATTCCGATTCGCATAAGTTTCAAATTTCAAGTTTCAAATCTCAAATGACATGAAGTGGTAATGATGGGAGAAATCGAGAATCATTGAAATTTGAAATTTAAATTTTGAGATTTATTTCACGGGGGGAGGGGTGGCGAGGAGTTCGTTTTTCGGATTTTTCACCGGAGCTCCCTGGGCGATCCATGCGTCGTAGTGGGCCCAGCCATCGCGGATGAGTTTGCGGGTGCGATTGAAACGGTCCGGGCTGTTGAGCACAACGACGATAAGGCGACGGGGTGTGACACCTTTGTTGCCATCGGATTTGGTGACCACCAGAGGATCGCGATCCATGCAGGTGGCGAGGCAGGGGCCGGCATTCTGCGTGGTTCCGGTTTTGATTCCGAGAATTCCGATTTGGCCAGCGAGTTCGTTGGTGTTGGTGATGGTTCTCGGGGTGCCATTGACTTTGATGTCACGGGAGGTTTGGCGAGTGATGAACGTGATCGTGTTGCGGCGCATCGCGTGGATGGAGAAGCGGGCGACGTCTGCGGCGGTGGAATAGCCGGGTTTGGATTCGAGATCCAAGCCGTGGGGATTGGTGAAGCGGGTATTCTTGGCGAAAACGAATTCGGCGAGCTTGTTCATTTCCTCGACGTAGGTCGCGACGGAGTCGCCCGATTTTCCGCGGCGGGCGAGAATGTCCGCGCCAACATGATCGGCGATGGCGAGGGCTGCGTAGTTGTCCGAGCGGAGGAGGCAGGCGTAGAGGGCATCGCGGATGCTCATGGTGTCGCCGACTTTCAATCCGAGTGCGGTGGAGTTGCCGAGCATGGCGGCGGATTCCGGGACGCGGACAATAGTCGTGCCGAGTTCGGTATTGGTCGCGGTTGCCCAGTCGACCGCTACAATTGCGGTGGCGATTTTGGTTAGAGAGGCGACAGGGCGCTTGGTGGTGGCGTCGGATGCGGAGAGGACTTTTCCTGAATGAGCCTCGACGACAATGTGGGACTCTTGAGCCAAGATGAAGGAAGAAAGAAGGAGGGAGGTGAACAGCGCGCGCATGGGCTGGAGAATAGTAAGGAAATCCGAAGATTCAAGCCGCAAGGTTGGGCTCGCCTTTGCAGTTTGATTTTTCTGACTTCGGCGTAATTTGGAGGCGTGATCGAGTTTTTGCAGGACAGCGCGTTGTGGTTGGTGGTTGGCAGTTTGTTGGTTCTGGGGCTGGTCGGCAGTGTGTTGCCGGCTTTGCCCGGGCATCTTTTCATCCTGTTGGCTGCGGTGGGTTACCGGCTGATGGTCGGGCCGGATGCAGGGATCGCCTGGTGGGGTTTCGGAATCCTGGTCGTTCTGATGCTGATTTCCCAAGCGTTCGAGATGCTCAGCGGTTCATTGGGCGCACGTTGGTTCGGAGGCAGCAAATGGGGTGCGCTGGGAGCTTTTGTGGGTGGAATCGTCGGGATCTTTTTCTTACCTTTTGGCTTGTTGTTGGGTCCATTGCTTGGTGCGTTTGGTTTCGAAAAAGCTTTTGCCAAAAAAGAAATCCGTCAGTCTGCGGTTTCCGGTGTTGGTAGCGTGGTTGGAACCGTGATGGGCATCATCATCAAGGTGGTGGTTGGGGTGCTGATGGTCGTGTGGTTCTTTTTGGACATCCTGTTTTGGTAAATGCTGAGAAACTAAAAAGCTGAGAACATCCTGAGCGTTAGCGAACTTTGAAAAATCACGAAGTCCAACTGCTTGGACGGAGGGTGCCGGAGTCAAACGCTGAAATAAGATTCCGATTCCGGCTTTTCAGCTTTTCAGTGTTTCACATTTCAGCTTTTACTGCCTGTGCCGTCTCCCGGGCGGTCGCGATCAAGGCGCAAGTTTTGATTGAGGAAAGTCCGGACACCAAAGAGCAATCTGCCTTGTGAAAGCGAGGAACGTGAATTTCAAGATTCGCGGATGGAAAGTGCAGCAGAAAACATACCGCCGATGGCCCGCAAGGGTACAGGTAAGGTTGAAATGGTGGGGTAAGAGCCCACCGCGCCGAGGGCAACCGGAGCGGCATTGAAAACCCCAGGTGGTGCAAGACAAAACAGGGAAAGGGCTGCTCGTCCGTTCACTCCCGGGTATTAGTCGCACTCTGCGCAAGCAGGGCGCCCAGCGCGAGTTGGGTTGAGAGAAATGACCGTCCAGCTTCGGGTAAGACCGGAGCGGACAGAATCCGGCTTACAGGGAGACGGCACCTTTTATCTCCGATGTTTTGGTCCGAGGGTTTTGGTTTTGATGCCGGGTTTCTCCGGATTCTCCTGTTCCTTTTTTTTATCTTCAACGGGAGCGATCGGGGGAAGGACTGCGCCGTCGGCGAAGAGTCGGGCATCGTCCGAGACTTCGTAGCGATTGTCCATGTTGAGTTGGAGATCGGTGAGGCTTTTCTCGTTATTGACGATCGAAGGCTGGATGAAAATCATGAGCTCATCGCGATCGACGCCGGTGGTTTTGGTGGAGAAAAGACGGCCAAGGCCGGGGATGTCACTGAGGATGGGAATGCCGGTAACGGATTCCGTGTCGTTGGTGGTAATCAGGCCGCCGAGGATAATGGTCTGGTTGTTAGGAACCGTGACGGTGGTGAGAAGCTCGCGAGTGCCGATGATGGGCACGCTGCCGATGCCTTCGATGGGATCCGATTCTCCGATAACGTCATCGCTGAGCAGGGCGATCTGGAGGGTGATTTCATCATCCGAGTTCACGAGAGGGATGACCTCGAGTTTGAGGACCACATCGCGGTATTCGATGTTGGTGGACACACCGTTTCCAGAAAACTGGTTGGAGTTGGTGGGGATGGCGATACGGCGTCCTGAGGAGATCGTGCCTTTTTGGTTGTTTGCGGTGAAGATCGATGGGCGCGAGAGAACGGTGAAATCGTTCGAGCTGGAGAGCAGGTTGATGTAGGAGGCGAGGGAGCTTCCGATTTTACCGTAGATCGACAAACCCGATTGTTCCGGAAACGTGCCAGCGGTGGTGCCGGTGATGGGGTTGATCAGGCCGGTGGGGTTGGAGCCGGTGATGTCGGAATCTTGCAAGCCGGAGAAACCCACCCCACCGTTATCGTTTCCACGGAAGGCGCGGATCCATTCGACGCCGGTTGAGGTCGAGTCTCCCAGCGAGAGTTGTCCGAAGACGGTCGAGATCATGACCTGCTCGGCCTTGATGTCGATTTGGTCGAGAAGTTTATCGATGATTTCAACGCCCGCCGGTGGACCTTGGACGATGATGGAGTTGGTGACGTTGTTGGCGATGAGGAGATTGCGACCGACAATGAGCGCCTGAGGGGCTGTATTGACTTCGGGATCTTGCAGTGAGGATGTGTTGCGGTTGCCTCCACTGCCTGAGTTGCCGCTATTGTTAGATCCGAAGTTGGAGCTTCCACCGAAATTGTTGCCGGTTTGTCTGGTGGAGTTTGATCGGGTATTGTTGTTTGTATTTGGAGCAGGTAATTGTGCTCCCGTCGCGCTTGCATCACCGGTGCCCGAGAAGGCGCGGGTGAGAGCATCGCCGGCGATGGGAAGGAAGTCGGCGACGGCGATGAATTTGAGTTTGCGCGTGTACTGGTTACGTTGGTCGGTTTGGATGTCGAATTCGCGGATCAGAGATTCGACAAAAAGGATATCAACCGGACGACCCATGGCAATGATGCGATTGGTGCGGGCATCGGCTTTGATCTGGATGGGAGTGGTTTCGCTGGATGCGCTGCTGCCGGGGGTATTTGTTGAGCTGGGGAGTACACCGGGTGGCAAAGAAGCGCTTACGTCTGGCTGGGGTGCGCGTTGCACGGCTGCGGATAGCGAGCCGTTTTCCTGATTGCCGAGAAGCTCGTTGATGGTGGTAGCGAGCTCGGTGACATCGGCATATTTGACATCGATGAAACGATGGATGACTTGGGACGATGGTTTGTCGATCTGTTGTTTGATGTCGATCAGTTTGCGGATGAGGGAGGTGTTTTCGGTGATGATCACGGCTGCCGCATTGGGGACCGGAGCGATGGATCCGTAAGCTCCGAACTGCCCGACGATTTGGGTGAAGGTGCGCACCGCTTCATCGGGTTTGATGTAGCTGAGGTTCATCACGTAAATGATCACGGCATCTCCTTCAGGGAGGGTATCGGTTTCCGTATATAAAGGAAAACCGCGGCCTTTTCCGCTAGCACCCGAAGTGGCAAGGGTGAGGAAATCGAGGGTTTTGTCGGTGGCATCCGGGACAAAGATGAAGTTCTCGATGGTGGCTGCTTTTTTAAGGAGCTCGGCGGCTTGTGCGTAGGTCAGCGGGGCTTGGGGTGAGGCGGGCTGGATGAATTCGAATTCCGCTTTGGATGCGGCGGAGGAAACGATAACACGCCGGCCAGTGTATTTCCGATAGAGATCTGCGAGATCGTTTCCAGAAAGTGCGAGGTATTCGATATTCTCGGTGATGAGCGCTTGGTTGGGTTGGGGGGCGGCTGGGTTGGCGATGTCGGGATTGATTGCAGGGTTCAATCCGGGGATACCTCCTGGAATAGCAGGTTCTTCCGGATTTTGCGCCAGGAGCGGGAAATGGGCGGCGATCAGGAGAGAAAAGAGGATGATGTGACGGCTCATGCTTTTGTGTGGAAAAGGATTCTTGGAGATGAAAAGGGATACCCTTGATCGGGTTTCAACGCGTGGGCTTGTTGGTTGGATTTGCTGATGGCACGAGTCGTTGTCTCGGTTTTCTCTCGGGCGTGGTGTTGTTCTGGACAGGAGGCTGGATTGCCGGATTCTCAGGCGGGGCGTCAGGGTTCGGATTTGGTTCGGGGGTGCTGAGTTTCACAAGTTTGGGCTCGAATCCGATTTCACCCTGGACGCTTCCATCGCTCAGGCTGACGGTGGTGCCGAGCGGGACGCCCGGGTTGCGATTGACCTTGAGGACCTTGAATCCGGATTCGGCTCCGGGTTCGAGCACGATGCGTTTGGTGATGTCTTTTTTGTCGGCGATGGTGATGCGGTGACCACCGGGGACGGGAGCTACTCCTATGAGAATGTAGTTATCCAATGGGCTGGCTTGTGAGCCGGAATTATCAGCGATGGGTTTTGAAGTGAAAGGGCTGTTTGTCCAGAGACCGGTATAGAGCGGGGTCTTTTGTGGAATTTCCGCGATGGTCAGGTTGCAGAGCATCGCAGAGATCAGGGTGATGGAGATCGGCGATTTCATGATTCGGATTTGTTCGGTGGGAACCATTGGGAGATGACGGCCACACAATCGATGAGCTTGTCATCTTGGGAGTTGGGACCGAGGCGGAGTTGGGTCGCCGCGCGGAAGGCGGTGGGTTCGTTGATGGCGTGGAGCCAGCGGTAGAGGGCTTCCTCTTTGCCTGTGACGTTGAAAACGATCTGGACGCGGTGGAAGTGGGTTCCGGAGGTGTCAGTGGCTTCGAAATCCTGTTTTTTCACCTCAAGACCGACCTTGCGGGCTTCCGCATCGACGAACTGCTGGAGTTCTGCCTGAATGGTTTGGTATTCTGCCGGTTCGGTTTCATGTTGTGTGAGCCAGTCCATTTCGGAGGAGATTTGGACGGAGTTTTCCTGGAGAGTGATGGCAAGCTGGAGTTCGGTCTTTGCGGTTTCGAGTTTGGACTCAAGCAGGGATTTTTTTTGGCGGTATTGGGAGAAAAGAAAAAAATTGAGCATCACAAACCCTGCGAGGCAGAGGATGATGAGCAGATTTTTTTCGCGAGCGGACATAGGGGAATTGAAGCTACAAGATGGTAGGAAAATGCTGATTTGTCATCAAAAAGCGATGATTCGGGTAAACCCCGAGAACGGTGGATAGTTACGGGTTAAATTTCGGAAGGACACCAGTGAACTGGAATTCCCAGCCGCGATTGGACTTACGGGGATCGCTGGTTTCCCATTGGTAGGTGGCGAGATCGTTGCTGCGGTTGAGATTGAGAGAGAACTGGGTGACGGCTTGGGATTGCGGGGCTTCGCCATTCAGGACGATCTCATCGGGCGAGATTTTTGCGATGCTGAGACGCAGGCCGGAGTTTACCGGGATGCATTTGGCAATCCGGTTGAGGATATCGACCGTGTTGAATTCACGGCTGATTCCGTATTCGATTTCGTCCCATTTTTCGATGTGGGTTCGATAGCTTTCGGCGAAAGGAGCGATGGCCTCGGCGCGCTCCTTGAGTTGTTTGGTGGTGGAATGGGTTTTCCAGAGTCCGTAGCCTGAGTAGCAGATGATCCCGAGGTAAATGATAGCCATGGCTGCGACCGCGGTGAGAATGTTTTGACGTTGGCGCGCGGCGCGGCGGGCTGACCTGACATCGGCTGGAAGCAGGTGACTGAGTGTGGCGGGAAGTTGTGGAGTGGGGCGTTGTGAGTGGACGACGGGGATGGTGAAGGCGTTGGCGAGCGCACTCAGATCGACGCTGAGGTCACTTGACCAAACCGTGATTTTTTCAGGCGACGGTGAAATACCTTGCAGGTCAAGCTGTGCGGTGACGATACGGATTTCGCGAACCAGATTGGCATCTGGGGAAACGCCGCTGGAGCTGGTAGTCTGGGTATAGATGAGTTTTCCATCCTGATGAATGGCAAAGTTCCATTGGTTCAATTCTCTCCAAATGTGGATCGACTCTTCACCTGTTGGAAAAACCCGTGCGGAAAAATCGAAGGCTTTGGGTGTTTTGGAAGGGAGTTGTTCCGTGCTCGGATGACGCAGAACAATATAAAGAAGCGTGGAATGCTCTTGGGTAATGGAGATGGGAAAAATATCGGTCAGCTGACCAGCCATAGGATCGGGTCTCAGCCCAAGGCGTTCCGCGTGTGTGGCTGCGAGATCATGGAAAAGCGATTCGTCGCCGGTCGGGACTTTGAGCGGGATCGCGGTCAGGGCTTGGACGGGAAAGAAAAAAATGAGGTCTCCAGCAGGGAGGTTGGTGATTTCCGATGGGTGCGTGACGGCATGGGAGGAATGCAGGGTCGTGGGTTGATTGGGCGTGTTGGTCCAAATTTCCCATTCGGTTTCACCGGGGAGCAGAAGATAGCTGGAAGTGGTTTTTGCCATGATGTGGTGAGAAAAAAACTAGGGAACGATTTCGGTAGTGCGGCTGAGGAGGATGGGTTTGCCTGTGCGGTTTCTTAGAATCACAGTGATTTTGCGTTTTGCCTCTGCTGAGCGAGCAATCGAGGTAATGCGGGTGGTTGTGTCACCCACAGTAAAACGTTGGGCTATGTCTTGCCGAGTTTCCGCATCAATGCCAAGCAAGGAAAGTGCGGAGGCAACCTGTTCGAAAGGAACATCGTCCTGTGTGTTGCGGATACCATCCGTGCCTCGGACTGTTTCAGGAATGATAGAGGCTTGGGATTCGGTGACTTCTGCTGCTGCGGCGATGAGTGAGGCATCGGCTTCATTGATGTCGAGGGTTCCGCCTGACCAAATGGTGAACCATTCCCTCCAGTCGGGTTTCAGGAACTCGATTTCATCCATACCGCGAACGAGCCGGACTTCTTCAAGGTCGTAGAAAGGACGGTTGAAGGGTTGGTTGATCCGACCGATTTTTTCGTAGTAGTCCAATTCCGCGCCATTGAGTTCTTCCTCATCATTGCCGTCGACCCAATCGCTGAGGGCGTCTGTGAGCGCTTGGGCGGCGTCGAGATCCATGCCCCATGTGATGAAGATGGAGCGGATCATGGATTTGTCTTCGGCGAGCACGAGGGAGTTGATGTTGAAACGTGCGCTTTCCGAAGTGAGCGTGACATGAAATTCCTCGTTGTTTGCCTCGTCAACAAGGTGAAGCAGAGGATCGCTGCGTTCCACAGATGGATTCGCGCCGATGGCGATTCCCATTTCCGCGAGGTGAAAGGCACGTGAACCGTGGACTTTGGAAGACGCGATTTCCATGTCGAAAGAAATCACGCGCAGGGTGGTGATCGCGGCAAGGGAGAGGATGGCGATGAGCCAGAGAACGGCGATGAGAGCAGCGCCGTTTCTGTGGTGATGGGAATGAATTTTCAGATTTAACTTCATTCGGTTGGCGGTGTGATGGCCGGATTGGCGTTAGGCATGTTGATTCCGGGAACTGCTGAGCCACCGGTGTTTCGATTGCCTTGTTGAAGTTGGCGCATGAAAACTTCCGGGTTTTGTTTGATTGGAATCCAGAAAACATGCCGGATCGCCTCGCCATCTTTTCCGAAAGCGCAGGTGAGTTCCATTTGAATGGGAAGTCTGCCCGGATTATCCCATTCATAGGCATACTCCATGTTGGTACTGTCGAGGATTCGCCACTCGAAATATCGCACATCGCTGAGCAGGACAATTTCCGCAAAGGGTGGTTCGTCGGTGGCCGAGGAGCTGAAACCACCGCCGGGCGCGGAGTCGGAGTTGGGATCGATGATGGGGTTTTCGTAATATCTCAAGACGATGTCCAGATAACCAGATCGGCGCATGACCGTGGAAAGTTGGATGGCTTTTGCAGTTCGTTCCGCGCCGCCCCAAGTGAATGTTAGGGGAGCGTTTTCGAGGGTGAGGTCGCTGAGATAGTGAGAAGCGGAGTCGGTGACTTTGAGATCGAGCCGGGTATTTCCGGGAAGGGATGAGAAACGTTTTTGCAGAAGGTCGAAGAAGGCTTGGTGGAGCATTTCCTCGTTTTGGGTTTTGACGATGTTGTTGCCGAGTTCGAGGGAGGCGGTGGATGTGGAAAAGATCATGCCTGTCAGCAAGGCGAGCAGAAGAATGGAGAGAACGAGTTCCACGAGGGTGAAACCATTGCGGGATCTGGAGGGTGATGGAATGGGCAACTTCATGGCTGGTACATGAGGTTGTAACGCCACGTTTCCGCGGAGCGGGTTTGCCATTCCGAACCATCGAACCATTTCGCGGTGATTTGAATGCGATACATTTCCTGAAGAACTTCGCCTTCTTCATTTGTGAGATCCTCGATGGGAGTGACTTTCACATCGAGTTCGATATCGGTGCCTTCGATGGGGATTTGGGTGGTTCCTTCTTCCAGAGTGGGGAAAGAGAGCTGTTCGGCGATGGCGGAGTCGAGGATGCGGGTGATGCGAAGTTCGTTTTGGGAGAGGGTCGCGGTTTGTGCCATGCGATGAAACGCGATGGTGAGTCCGGTGCACGCGATGGCAAAAATACCGAGAGCCATGACGACTTCAAGCAGCATGAAGCCTTTTAGTTTGCCGGTTTTTTTCGCGTGGTTTTTCAAAACAGGAAAAGATGGATCAACGGGTTTCGGATTCCGATTCGGCGATGGATGCTGTTAGAGGGTGATAGGTGTCCTGGACGTAGCTGTTTTCATAAGTCATGCGAACTGTGATGGGTTCGCAGAGGCCATCTGGATCGAATCTCCAGATCGGGATATTTGATTTGTTAGGAGTGATGAATTGTGTGGTGTTCCAGTATGAAATGGAAATCGCCATTTCCGAATCGAGGGCGAGAGTTTCAGTGGTGGTTGCTTTTTCGGCTGCGGAGGTGGTGCCGCCGATTTCCCGCCCCAGTGAGGTGGTGCGTTGGTTTTCGAGAGTTTGGGAAAACGGCAGGAGTTTGATCGACCTCGGGTGAAACTCGATGGCGTAGGGGATCTGGTGGAGAATCGCGGTGGTGCGCGCTTTTTTGGCGAGCAATTCGATTTCTCCGGATTGTTTGCTGAGGATGCGTTCGGAGTCGTTGAGGGCAATCGTGGTGATGGAGCCACCGATAACCAGCGCCGCAATGATCAGCACGATGATGATTTCCAGCAGCGTGAAGCCGACGGAGCAATTACCGGAGCGTGGATATGGAAATCCGGCTTCAGTCCTGTGACGACAAATCATCATCCGTGTTTTCTAACTGATCTTTGCCGTAGGTATAGATTTCGAAGTCGGAAGTGTCTTTTTTGCCGGGGTTGCGGTAGCGATAGGGAACCCCCCATGGATCTTTGGGCACTCCTTTGTTGCCGGCAGAGTTCCAGCGTTTCGGAATGGGATGGGAGGAGGGTTTGATGAAGAGGGCTTCGAGACCTTGTTGGGTGGTGGGTGCGTTGCCGGCGAGCATTTTGTAACTAAGGACCGCAGCCTTGAGATTGTTGAAGTCGCTCTCGACCCGTTGGATTTCCGCACCGCCCTGGAGTTTGTCGAGTGCGACGATCGATCCGCCGATGATCACGGCGATGATGCCGAGCACGATGACGATTTCAAGTAGGGTAAAGCCTTTGGGTGAACGGCGGATGGCGGGTTGGGTATTCATGACGGGGTCGTTGGGAAGGTATGAGTTTGAATTTATCAGAATGGTAGAGGCATAGATTGAGGTGTCAACTGCGTCGAAACGGACGATTTGAAACCTCTCTGAAGATCGAAAGTTGCGGCGATTTCTGCTGATGTTAATGATCTCATCAAGGTTGAGGCGGAGCGGGTGGGGTTTCGATGGGCGGTATGGGTTCGAATTCGGCGGTGGTTTTTTTTGCGTTAGAAAGGGTGGTATAAACCGCATCGCCGACTTCAATTGTGCCTGATTGGATGTCAGCGGCGGCGAATTGGCCGGTTTTTTCTCCTGTGACACGGAGATTTGCCGAGCGACCATCTGCGCCCACTGTGGCGAGAATGGCACCTGTTTCAATGTTCCATAGTCCGTAAGATTGGATCAGGACGAAGGAAGGTTTTTGATGAATGGATGCGATTCTTCCGACGAGTTTGGATTGGTTTTTTTCCGGAGGCTGAATGGGGTGGGGTTTCTCTGCGCAGGAGCCCAAACAGATGAAGAAAATCAGAAAGTGGCTGAAAAGACGAACATGCATCAGGTTGGTGGATCAGGAAGGATTTGCAACTCACGGGGAAAGCCGGTTAGCTTGCCATGAGCCATCGACGGATTTCGTGAAAAGGAAGCGGTCGTGGATTCGACCCGGTCCGCCTTGCCAGAACTCTATGGTGTGAGGTATGACACGGTAGCCGCCCCAGAATGAGGGAAGCGGGATCTCACCATCTTGGAATTTGGATTTAATCTCCTCCAATTTCTGGAGTAGAATTTTTCGTGAACTGATGACTTCGGATTGATTCGAGACCCATGCGCCGATTTGGGACTCGCGGGGTCGGGTAACGAAATATTTCAGGGATTCCGCGGTGGAGATTTTTTCGGCGATGCCTTGGATAATGACCTGACGCTCTAGATCGATCCAAGGGAACAGGATGCAGACCTTTGGATTGGCTGCAATGTGTGTCGCTTTTCGGGACTCGTAATTGGTGAAAAAGGTGAAGCCTTTTTCATCAAACGCTTTGAGAAGAACCGTTCGCTGGGAGGGGAACCCATCCAGAGCGAGAGTGGAAAGGGTCATTGCGTTGGGTTCGGTGAGTTTGAGTTCCACGGCTTGTTGGAACCAACGATCGAAAAGCTGGATGGGATCGTCTCCAAGATCTTTGCGGTGCAGACCTTTGGAGGAATATTCTTTTCTGAAATCCGATAAATTCATTTGTCGAGCAATCTAGGGGCAAAAAAACAATTATCAATTTTCAAAATGGTGGGGCTTGTTGCCCAAGGAATTTTACAATTTAGGATTTGATGTTTTTTTGAACCGAAGGTTTTACTGAACGCAATGAAATATAAAACATACGGACTTGTTGTCTTTACTGCTCTCTTTTTGGTTGGATGTAAGGAAAAGACCAAGTCCGCAGAGGAGGTTGCCGTGGTGGTTGAGGATAAGCCGGCTGTGGTGGATGTGGTTAAGGAGGAACCCAAGGAGGAGAACAAAGAGAAAATCGTTCTGAGTTTGGATGAGCGTGCGGCGAAGCTGGGTTTTGCCAAGCATCTTCCGGCGGATACGGAGATGTTGCTCTCGGTTTACGATGCGAAGGGCTCGTACGAACGCATGAAGGGTCTTGAGTTGATCGGTTACATGATGGAGGAAAATGCCAGAATCCGGGCGGAATTCGAACTGGATGCCGATGAAATGATCGAAGAGGAAATGGAGGTCGAGCAGGCCGAAGATGCGCCTGCGGATGAGGCGTTTGAGGAACAGACGGTGGAAGGGCCTGGCATATGGACGCTCATGGGACAGGAAGTGACGGTGGCATTCGGTGCGACCTCTGGCACGCAGATGGGACATCTGTTGAAATTGAATGAGCGCGGCACCTACTTCCAATTTCAGATGATGGGTAAAGCAATCCAAACCCTGGCGAAAAACGGGGATCTCGATGAGTTTTCCGAATTGATGAGCGGTGTGTCCGACGGTTCGATGAACAAGATCATCGAAGATCCGGATTCGGGTGTCGGCCTGATTGACAAGACAAACCTGCCTCCGATGTATTTTGCATTCCGTGCGAAGGAAGGTGAATTGCAGCAGGCTGCGCAGATGGTTTCATCCAGTATGGCCATTTTCGGAATGGCTGGAGAGATGGCCGCCCCGGTGGAGATCGAAACGGGTGGCGCGAAGTTTTCGGGCTACAAGCTCATCGGTGCGAAGTTTTCCGAAATGATGAAGGAGAGCCGCGAGAGCATGGAGGAGGAGATGAAACCCGAGACGGTGGATGCCTTGTTGGCGGCGATTTCGAAAAAGAACATCGTTATCGCGACCGGAACGATTGGTGACTATGTGGTCTTGATGATCGGGCCAGATGAAAGCCAGATGAAACTAGCGGCCAACCCCGCGGAGTCCCTTGCCTCCAATGACAAGATCAAGTTTGTGGACGAGTTTGGCGACAAGCCGTTCATGACCGTTTCCTATGGTGATAAGGAAACTCTCAAAACGATGATCGATGAAGCCGGTGGTCTGGCCAGCATCGCGTTGGGTTTCCGTGATGGAATCAGCGGCGGCGAAGGACTCGGTGAAATGCGAGATATCGAGGAACTTCTCCAGTTGTTCGCGGATCGTGAAAAATCGCTAGTTTCGATGGGTACGACCGATACCTTCGGTTTGGTGGCCTATCTCGATCAGGGCCTGAAAATCGACAGTTTTGGAGGTCACGACAAGGGCGGTATCGATTGGTCCGCACCAACGCGCCTCGCTCATTTGGGCAATCACGCCGAACAGTTGGTTTTCCTGAATTACTCCAGCCATGAGGCTTACAGCAAAGAAATGCGCGACTATCTGGAGTTGATGGCGGAGGCGGCTTACGCACTTGCAGTGAAATTCTCAGCGCTTGAATTTGACGATCCGAAGTTTGCGGAAATCAACGGGTATCTCAAAATGTTCGACACCCAGTTCCGCGACGACATGCTTGGGTTGTATCAGGCGGTTTCCTCAGATCTGATGTCGGGCTTGGGTCAGGAAAGCGCGTTTCTCATCGATATGAAAGGAGCGATGCCAGCCGTTACCGGTGTGCCGCAGGTGATTGTCGATCAGGGAAGGGCACCACGTTTGTCCTATATTTCACCTGTGAAGGATCGCTCGAAACTCGCGAGTGCCTGGCAGAAAATGGACAAGCACAGCGTCTCGTTGATGGCGAAAGTCAGCGAGATGACCGAAAAGAAAATCCCCATGCAGAAACCGATCAGCTCGAAAGAGGATGGTATGGTGACCTGGTTCATTTCGATGCCGTTTTTCCAGGACAACTTTGTGCCTTCGGTCACGATTCACGATGATTGGTTCGTGGCATCGACTTCCAAGGTTCAGGCAGTGGATCTCGTGAACAAAGCCATCGCTGGTGGCAATGCGGCAAATGGCATTCAGTTCCAGATCAACTTCAAGGTGCTAAGCGACTATGCGGACGAGATGCACAAATTGGTTCAGAAAAATGCCGAAGCGGTTTTCCCGGAGAAAGAGGTGCTGGAGAATTTCAAAAAGAATGAATCCAAAGTGAATCGTGTGATCAAGGCCGCACGTCAATTCGACTCGATGAATTGGAATGTTCGCAAGGAAGACGGTGTGGTTCGCAGCCGTATCCACTTCAAAATGAACTGAGGTTCCGGAAATTTTTCTAACCATTTGATCGAGGCATGGAGATTGAACCCATAGGGATTTTGAGAACCTGCTATGGCGAAAAATTCGCCATACCTCGTCAGCCCGGCTTATGCCCCTCGTCATGGGGTATCCTGGAATTTTACGAAAAATACCGATTTCCCGAAAGTGTGCGCGGACTGGAAGGATTTTCGCATGTGTGGTTGATCTTCGCATTTCACGAAACGGCCGATCAGGGATGGAATCCGACCGTTAGGCCACCGCGACTGGGTGGAAACGAACGGGTTGGGGTGTTTGCTAGCCGATCCACGTTCCGGCCCAACGGGTTGGGCTTGTCTCTGGTGAAACTGGATCGGGTCGACCTCCAAGGCAGCGCGGGCGTGCAGCCTCCGTTGTTGCATGTTTCCGGAGTGGATCTCGTGGATGGAACACCGATTTATGATATCAAACCGTATTTGCCCTATGCCGAGAGCGTGCCGGATGCGAGCTCGGGTTACGCTAATGAGGAAATCCCGCGCTTGAGTGTCGCGATCGAGAACGCGGCGCGCGAGGCCTTCGACGGTCTGGATGAAAAGTCGCAGCGTATCATTCGTGAAGTCCTTTCTCTTGATGCCCGTCCCGCAGCTTCCCCGAAATCAGCCGATAAAGTCTACGGCGCCGCACTCTGCGGAAGAAATGTGCGGTTTCGGGTCGATGGCGAAACCTGCTGGGTGATGGAGGTCTGAAAGTATGAATCCGGCAGGATTCCCGCTTGCCTGTTGAGTGGGGCTTGGCTACGGGGAGGGCGTCCGATGTGCCCCAGGCAGGGCGGACATAAACACAAAACACACATTATGGCTATTACCCGCGCGTTGCTTTCGGTTTCTGACAAAACAGGTTTGGTCGAGTTTGCCAAAGGGCTTTCCGAAATGGGAGTGGAGTTGCTCTCGACGGGTGGCACGGCCAAATCCCTCCGCGAAGCGGGTTTGAAAGTGATCGACGTTTCCGAATACACGGGCGCACCCGAACTTTTTGAAGGTCGCTTGAAAACCCTGCACCCCAAAGTCCACGGAGGTCTGTTGCACCGTCGCGACGATGCGGATCATGTGGCGGATGCCAAAAAACACGACATCCCGCCGATCGATCTTGTGGTGGTAAACCTTTATCCTTTCGAGGAAACTGTGGCCAAGCAGGGTGTGACCTTGGAAGAAGCCATCGAAAACATCGACATCGGTGGACCCTCGATGTTGCGCAGCGCCGCCAAGAATCACTCGCACGTCACCGTAGTGGTTTCGCCGGAAGATTATCCCGTGGTGTTGGATGAAATGCGCAACAACCATGGCGATACCACCAAAGGCCTTCGCGAGCAGCTGGCGGTGAAAGTTTTCCTCCGCACCTCCCAATACGACGGCGCCATCACCAATTTCCTCGGTCAATGCAGACAGGGAACGGGTTGCTCCTTCACCCTCAGCTTGCCACTCGAGCAGGAGTTGCGCTACGGCGACAACCCGCACCAGAAATGCTCGCTCTACGGAAATTTCGCCTCCTGCTTCACCCAGGTTCAGGGCAAGGAACTGAGCTACACCAACATCCTGGACATCGAGGCGGCTGCCGACCTGATCCTCGATTTCGTGCGTCCGACCGTCGCAATCCTCAAGCACACCAACCCATGCGGCGTCGGCCAAGACGATACGGATCTGCGTTTGGCTTGGCAGAAAGCTTTTGAAACCGACCGCCAGGCACCGTTTGGAGGAGTCATCGTCACCAACCGCCCGCTCACGCTCGAGCTGGCTCGCGTGATCTCGGAAATTTTCACCGACGTCATCATCGCCCCGGATTTCGAGCCGGATGCCCGTGCGTTGCTTCAGAAGAAAAAGAACCTGCGTCTGATGAAAATCAACGACGCCTACCTCACCGCCAAAAAAGCTCCGGTGATCCGTTCCAGTCCGGGTGGCCTGATGGTGATGGACCGTGATCACACCGCGCTTGGACTCGACAATCTGGAGAGTAAAGTCGTCACCAAACGTCCGCCGACCCAGGAGGAAATCCGTGCGATGCGTTTCGGTTGGAGAATCGTCAAACACGTTAAATCGAACGCGATCGTTTACGCGAACGCGGATCGCACCCTCGGCATCGGTGCCGGACAGATGAGCCGGGTGGATTCCTCCCGCATCGCTGTCTGGAAAGCCAAAGAAGCAGGACTCTCCCTCCAAGGTTCCATCGTTGCTTCGGACGCGATGTTCCCGTTTGCCGACGGGTTACAGTCGGCCATCGATGCCGGCGCGACCGCCTGTATCCAACCGGGTGGTTCGATGCGTGATGAGGAAGTCATCGCTGCTGCGGACGCGGCTGGCATGGCGATGGTGTTCACCGGACATCGTCACTTCAGACACTAATAATTAAATTTATAAGTCATTCAAAATCAGGAAAGAACGCTGTTTTTTCCTGATTTTTCTTCTCGGTTTCAAACGAAAGCTTGAGTCGGTTTATTTGGTAAGGATAGAGCTTACAACCAAGTCACTTCAGGTGGCATGGTAACAAATTGGCCGTCGATGCATAACGGCTTGCCGTCGAGCGTGACCTGCGAACCGGCGGTGAGCGACGCGATCAGATCCCAGTGAAGGGCGCTCTTGTTGCAGTTACCAGTTTCCGGGTAACCTGAGCCGAAGGCGAGGTGGAAGGAGCCACCCATTTTTTCGTCGAAAAGAATCTGGCCGGTGGGTCGGTCGATCGCGCGGTTGGTGCCGAAAGCGACTTCGCCGATGCGCGCGGCACCCTCGTCCTGGGTTAGCATGGCAATGAGGAAATCCTGACCTTCCTCGGCGGTGATTTCGGTGGCGCGACCGTTTTTCATCACGATGCGGGCATTGCGAACCGCGTGGCCTTGGTAAACGCAGCGTTTGTCGAAAAACACCACGCCCTCAACCCCGCCATTTGGAGCGCTGAGGTTGGGGCCGGAATACACCTCGCCGTCGGGGAAATTTTTCCGACCCGGGCTGGAGAGCCAGCGGGCACCGGAAATATTGACTTTGAGATCGGTTCCAGCGGGCGTTTGAAAATGCAATTCGCTGCCGGTCATGAGTTGCTCGGCGAGTTGGGTTTGCCAGGCATCGAGCTGTTGCCAGAATGCGACGGGGTCGGCTTGGTTGAGCTGACAGGCGCGGATGACAAATTCCGAGTAATCTTTAAGGCTCATTCCAGCGTCTTGGGCATAGGCGTTGGTCGGAAACAGGGTGGTGGTCCAGAGCAGGGGTTTTAAGGAGGAGTCGATCGATGGATCATCGGCCACGGCGGCGCGTTGGAAGAAGAGTTCGCGGGTTTTTCCCTCGGCTCGGGCCGCGCGTTGGGTGATGGCGGTATCGAACTTGTCGAGGGCGCGGAGGTTGTTGGAGGCTCCGATGTTGATTGAGGCGTCGATGTTTTCGGTTTCAAACCGGCTGAACGGGCTGGCCCAGTCGAGTTGGTGATCCTTGGCGAGTTCGTAAAACGCTTCGCCCAAAAATTCCGGGCGGCAATTGACGACGGGCAGGCCACCGGCTTCGAGGACTTTTCGGTAAACCGACTCAAGCAAGCGCTCGGCACTGGGCTGTGCATTGACGCGGACGATTGTGCCAGGTCTTACGTTGGTGGCGTGGCGGACCAGGACATCGGCCCAGCGATCGAGGTGTGTTTGATTGAGCATCGGAATATTGAAGGGTGAAGAGTCGTGTGGATTGGTTGTCTGCTTAGCTGAATCCAAGCTGAAGAATAAGCTGGCGTCAATTCAAGGGACCGAAAACAGGAGGTGACGTTGTATAAATGATGGGGTAGGCTTTTCTTCGGAAATTCATTCATATGGTAGTCAGTATTTTTAACGATGTGATCGGTCCTGTCATGCGTGGGCCTTCGAGTTCGCACTGTGCTGCGGCACTGCGGATTGGCCGTTTGGCGAGGGAGCTGATGGGAAATGATTTCACGGATGTGCTGGTGGAGTTTGATCGCAATGGATCACTGCCAACCACGCACGACACCCAGGGTTCGGACATGGGTTTGTTCGGTGGGCTCATGGGTTGGGATGCGGCGGACGAGCGTTTGCCGGGGTCGATGCAGACGTTGAAAAACACCGGAGTGAGAATTGCGATCGAAACGGTCGATGCCGGTGATCCACACCCGAACACGTACCGGCTCACTTTGCGTAGCGATAAGGAAACCCACACGCTGCGCGCGATTTCCACCGGCGGTGGGATCATGGAAGTGATCGATATCGATGGTTTTGCTGTTTTGATTTTCGGCGATTGTCGGGAAACCTTGTTGTGGGTGGATGGCGATGCGGCCGCGGTTGCTGCGGAGCTCGGAAAATATTTTGATGCCTATGACATCAAGGTGCTGGAAGCTGAGAAGCGCCGCTTGTTGCAGGTG
>CBFGOP010000019.1:0-30961 GCA_965650415.1 uncultured Prosthecobacter sp.
AATTTTCCAATAACGACAAGGAATTAGTTAGGTTGGGTGGGCACTATCAGAGAATCCGCATCCGCTGATTTCACCAAAACTTCCTTTCGTGATAGTACCCCATTCTTCGATGATAGGATCTGTTCGCATTCATTCCTGTAATCGAAAGCTAAGCGCGTAGCCCCTTCGCTCTCTTCGTTACCTTCTGTGAAAACTCTTTCGAGTTATGGCGGTTGAAAACCGCCACTCCATTTTAAATCATCCCTCGTCCCGCAGGCCGTATCTGCGGAGTTTCTGGCGCAGGGTTGCGCGGTTCATGTTGAGGGCTGCAGCCAGACGCGTGGGGCGGCTGTCGAATTTCTCCAACAAAAACCGGAGCATGCTCGCTTCGATGCCTTCGAGGAATTTGTCATAGCTCCATGAGTCTTCGGGGAGGATTTCCATTTGCGCCTCCAGCCAGCGGCTGATGACGGATTCGAGTTCGCTGCTGGTGAACGAACCGCTGGTAGGTTGCAGCACTTGGGCGACATGTGGCGGCAGGTGTCCGGGATAAATGACTCCTCCGCGGCTGAGCGCCCATGCGTGTTCCAACACACTCTGCAGCTCGCGGATATTTCCGGGCCATGGATAGGCTTGCAGCGCACTCAGGGCGGCTGAGCTGATTTCAAAATTCGCGCCTTTGGTTTCCGGATGCATTCCGTGAAAAAAACGGCAGAGTTCGGGAATGTCGCCGGAGCGTTCTTTCAACGGAGGCATCTCGATCGTCAGGACGCTGAAAGCATAAAACAACTCCGGACGCAGCGAGGATGGGGTCGGGGAATTCGGCGAACCGCCCTGAACCGTGGCGATGAGGCGCGGGATTTTGACCGAGCGGTTTTCCATGACCTGTGCCAGCTCATGTTGGAGTTCGTCGGGCAAGGCATCCAGGTCTTCGATCAACAAGGTTCCGCGCGGGTTGGCGAGTTGGGATTGCAGTGCGGAGGAATGTTTGATCATGCCGCCTTGGATGCGGAACAACTCCTCGTTGCCGTGTTTGCTGTTGGTATGGATCAGTTTGGCCGCAAGGGTTTTTCCCGAGCCGCTCGGGCCGGTGATCATCACGGGCATTTCACCGTTGCAGGCGCGGGCGATGCCGAGAAAGACGCGATGCATCCCCGGGCCAGCGCCGATCAGGGTCGGAGTGCCGGAAGGCTCAGCGCGTGTGACCAGAATGTTGCTCGTCACCAAGGAGCCGATCACGGTTTCGAATCGGGCGAGGTCGACCGGCTTGATGAGGAAATCCGTGATGCCGAGTTTCTGCGCGGAAATCGTGTGATCGAGCGTGCCGTGGGCTGTTAGAATCACCACCGGCGTTTTGTTTCCCGAGTTGCGGATTTTTTCCAGCACCGCGAGGCCGTTCATGTCGGGAAGGCCGATATCGAGGATGATCGCATCGAAGGGTTTTTTCTCCAATGCGGTGAGCGCTGCCGTGCCGCTGGCGGCGAGAGTGGACTGATGACCCAAACGCATCACCGCCATGCCTAGGGCTCCGCCCAGCGCATGCTCATCTTCGACTATCAGGATTTCCGCCATGTTCTAACCGTTTGAATTGAAAACGACACTGACCGCAGCGCCTTTGGGCTCGCGGTTCTCCGCCGTCAGTTTTCCGCCGTGTGCCTCGACGATTTCCTTGGAAACCGCCAAGCCCAGGCCCATACCGCCTTCGCGTTCGGAGTGGAAGGGCTCGCCGAAATGTCGCAGCGCCTCGTCGCTAAACCCGACTCCTTCGTCCTCGATGGTGACTTGGTTTTTGGAAATTTTCACAGCGATCCTTCCTCCGTCTGGCATGCTCTGGATGGCATTGAGAAGAATGTTCCAGAACACCTGACGCAGCCGCTCCCTGTCTCCTTTGATCTGACAGTCATCGCTTGAAAATTCCACGCTGAGGATCGCGCCCGAGTGATCCGCTTGCGGCTGAAGCGCCGTTGTTAGATCTTCAAACAGGCTGTGCAAATCCAACGGCTCCTTCCTGATTCCGCTGGGTCGGGCGAATTCCATCCATTGGTTGACCAGATTTTCGATACGACGCGCTTCGGCGATAATCGTCGAGGCGCTGGTTTTTTCAGGGAGCTCGCAAGCACGCTCCATCAGTTGTGCGTGGAGTTGGATGGCGGAAACGGGGTTTCTGACTTCGTGCGCGAGTCCTGCCGCCATCTGTCCCAACAGAGCCAGGCGTTCCGCGTGCCGGCGTTTTTCGCGTTCGGATTTGAGGCTTTCGTGGGTCTGCTTGAGCGCGGCGGAAAGTTCGCGGATCTCCAGCGGTCCGGAGGTGGGGAGACCGTCCAGATGTTCGTCGCTGCCGACCTTGGGCAATACGGCCGCGAGTTTGCTCATCGGCAAGGTGACCTTGCGACCCAGCCAGAGGGCGAACAGCAAGGCTACCAGCCAGAAACTGCCGAGCCCGATCCGCGCATCCATCCGTTTCCAGACCGCGTAGGCTCCGGTGCTTTTCATTTTCCGGGAAAACCAAACTTCCCTGCCGCTCGCGAGACGATAGCCGACGTGAATGCTCTGCCCGATCCGCACCGCCTTGCCATTGGGCTCGCCCATTCCGGATTGCCCTCCCTCGTGAAACGCGACCTCCGCGCCCATGACACGTCCCAATTGTTTCGCCATGTATTGGCTTTGCGGCAGGTTGTTTTGATCCAGAAACAAGGCGTTGGCGTGACCCACAGCCTCGAGCGCGACCTTTTCCTCCACCCGACCCAAGCGATGGAAATAGAAAATCATCGCCGTGCTCACCAGGAGCACGAAAAACACCAAGCTTCCCACCAGCCATGCGGTCAGCGAATGCTTGCGATTCAGAAATGAACGGATTTTGTCCAAGGATTTATGCGGATTAAACACCTATATCATTCATCCTCAAGGGTAAAACTCAACCGCTGATCACGATTTCGGATAATTTTTATCCATCGCTTTATCTTGAGGAAATGGCACCGAGTCGTTTTGCTCGGGCATTCATTTACTTGAAACCCCAGTTATGGAAAACCAAACCGTCTGCCTCCTTGCCGCCACATTGATCGCGTCCGCCAGCGTGGGTCATGCCCAGAATTTCCTGGAACCTCTCGTGGTCACTGCCTCGCGCTCCGAGAGCGATCTCTCGGATCTGCCCTACACAGTGAGCAGGCTTTCCGCCAAGGATTTCGAGGACAGCAAAATCCGCACCCTTCCGGATTCGCTGATCTACATTCCCGGCGTGGTGGTGCAGAAAACCTCTTATGGCCACGGGTCGCCTTTCATCCGCGGTTTCACCGGACGCCAGAACCTCCTGCTCATGGACGGCATACGCCTCAACAACTCCACCTGGCGCAGCGGGCCGGTGCAGTACTGGAACACAGTCGATCCCTTTTCCATTTCCTCCTACGAGCTGGTGAAAAGCCAGGGATCGGTGCTCTACGGATCGGACGCGATTGGCGGAACCTTGAACGCGTTGAGCAAATCATCGGATTTCCGATCGAAAACGGCGGACGAGAAATTCTTCGACGGCTCCGCCTACTATGAGCACCGTACCAATGGCCAAGGTTCCCACATCCAGCGCTACGAATCCGCCATCGGTGTCGGCGACCAATACGGCTTGCACCTGGGTCTCTCGTTGAAGGATTTCGGCGACATCAAGGACTCGGCGATCGGGCGCATGCGCGGCACCGGCTACGCGGAGCAGGATTTCGATCTGCGTTTTGATTACGCGATCGATGCGGACACCACCCTGACCTTCGCGCATCAGTATGTGAACCAGGATGATGTTTCACGTTGGCACCGCACGGTGAACAACCCGGGTTGGACGCACGGCAGCAGCAGGGCCGCGCGAGGCACTTTCCTTGCGAACGATTACGACCAAGAGCGCTCGCTGACCTATCTGCGCGTTGCTGGTGAAAACCCGGAGACGACCGCCTTCATTCAAAAATGGTCCGCCACGGTTTCCTATCAGGACACAAGGGATTCCGAGATTCAGGTGCGCTCGGCGAGCGACACACGCCGCAATGATGTGGACACCCGAACCTATGGTTTTGACCTGACCCTGGAGTCCGAGATCGGCCCGGGAAATCTGGTTTACGGGGTGGATTATTACATGGATGACGTCAGCTCCTTCGCCACCCGTGGAAACGGAATCATCCGCCGGGATGATCGCGCGATCGCGGATGATGCGTCTTATCATCTCGTCGGTGCCTACACGCAGTATGACTGGGACATCACGGATTCGTTCAAACTGCTGAGCGGTGTCCGTTACACCCATGCGATTGCGGAATGGGACAGTTATCAGGCCACCAACACATCTCCAATTACCGGCGGAACAACCGACTGGGATGACATCACCGCAAGCATCCGCGCGCTTTATGATCTCAATCCGGAGTGGCAGGTATACGCCGGCCTGTCGCAGGCATTCCGCGCTCCCAACCTCAGCGATCTAACAGGAAACCAGCTTTCCATGAGCAGCACGAACACGGTTGGCGGGAATGTGGATCCCGAGCATTTCCTCACGGCGGAAGTCGGCACCCGCTACGGCCAGGAGGATTTCACCGTGGCTTTCTCCACCTTCTACACCTGGACGGATGGTGCGATCACGGCGATCACCGACCCGAACGATTCCTCACGACGTATCGCCACGAACGGACAGGATGGTTTCATCTACGGATTTGAAACCGAAGCCGCTTGGAATCTAACAGAGCAATGGAGCTGGCGCGGAACGCTGGCGTGGCAGGAAGGAAAAACGGAAACCGTTGCCAATGGCGAGCGCTGGCTCACCCGTCTTCTGCCGCTCAGTTCCACCACCACCCTGCGTTGGACCCATCCGGATCAGAAATATTGGGTGGAGGGCGGCTTGATCGGAGCGATGGATGAAAGCCGTCTCAATCTGGCGGATCAGGCGGCGGATAACCAGCGGCTTCCGACCAATGCCACTCCGGGCTATCTGATCGCGACGCTTCGGGCGGCATGGCAGGTGCAGCACAACGTACAGCTCACCGCCGGCATTGAAAACCTGATGGATGACGACTACCGCTATGTCGGCTCCGGCCAGAACGAACCCGGACGTAACTTTGTTTTCGGTGTGCGGACTACCTGGTGATTTTCACATCATACCGATCCTGTTCCTTTTCCGTGAAATCGATGGTGTAGGTCGGCAAACGGGTCTCAGGTCTCGGCGCGGCCATGTGGCGATAACGCCATGGGCTGTAGCCATCTGCTGTTAGAAAACGCATCGACAAGGCACAGGTGCGGACACGCCAGGTGGGCATCGCGCCCGACTCCATGCCGATGATGTAATCTCCCTGCCTTTCGACAAACAGGATCACATGTCCCTTGCGCAACAGGATGTCGCCCAAGCGCAAATCCTCCCATGCGATGGGATCGGAAAACTTGTGCATGTCCTTGGTGGAAACATGGCAGCATAGCCCCCAGCAGCGCGAAATGAACCCTGAGCAATCGACTCCAACGCTGCCCTTGCTCACCGCTTGGTCATCGAGCTCCAGTTTGTAGGAATTCGCGATGTCGCCGGCTTTTTTCCCTTCCTGCAGACCTTTGAGGAAACTATCGGGTGTATCGAATCCGCCCCACTTGTATGCCATGCCCTTCGCAAGAACGCCCGGCTGCCACCAACCGCGATCATCTCCATGATCCTTCAGGCTGGTGTCCGGAGTATGAACCGTGATGCCCTTGATGTCCTTGCCATGACGGATGTGCCGTTCCTCCGGCATCCATTCGAGATCCGCGTAACTTTGCGCGATCCGCAATGCCTCCTCCGGTGTTCGCCGGACGTCCGCACAGGATGAAAAACCGATGCACATGAAGCTGAAAATGAATGCTTTAAAAAAATTCAACCGTTTCACTCGATCCCGCGTCTCGCTTTTTGTTCCCTGATCCATTGCTTGTCTTCTCTGGAAAGCCGCGATTCGTGGGTTTTGTAACGCACCCCGCCGGGTTCGATCAGAATCAAATTTCCTTCCGCGTAAGAAACCAGTTTCGCAAACACCTTGCGACCCGAGGCTCCCTCCCAATCGCGATAGCCTTTGCCCTCAAGCTTTTTCCGCCATTCCTTGTATTGTTCCGCAGTGACGGTCGCCGCCTGTTTCATCAAACCCCAAAGATAATCCGCTTCTCCGGCACTGTAGCCTGATTCCTTCCACAACACCTCGCCACTGGGATTGAGCATCAGAAGGGTTGGATGTCCTCTGACCTTATAGCGTTTTTTGATCCCCTCAATGTATCTGCGAATTTCAACCTTGCGGGTGGCAACCTGATCCAGCGAGAGATTCGGATCATCCACAGAAATATTGGCGTCCACACGCAGGCGTACTACATGCTTTTCCGCCCAGTCACCGAAATCGTTTTTTGCCAGAAGCTCTTCGGACAACCGCCTGCATATCGGGCTGCGTGCGGAATCGGTAAACCAGATCAGGATGGGTTTACCCTCCCGCGCGGCGGTCTGACGGGCGATGGTTTCGCTGTCCTCCCACGGACCTCGTTTCGGGGCAGCCATCAGAGTTTCTAACTCGGGAATGCCCGCGTCCGGATTGTCTGGATCGGTGAATACCAGATCTTCGTCGGGGGTGATTTCCAACTGTTTTTGTCCGACGTTGCCGCCGGGTGTGACAGCCGCTCCCACCGTCGCTGTGGCACCTGCACCGGGTTTGTTGAAATCGTATGGGCTGGGTTCCATCTCGATTTTCGGTTTCGATGTTTTATCCGCGCAAGCCGAAATCACGATGGATACGGAAACGAGCAGAGAGGTTTTGAGAAAATCCGGCATGGCTCATTTCTTCAAACGAACGGGAGTTCCGCAAGACGAACAGCGGAACCAACTGAACAAAAGCAGGTGGAGGCTCAATGGTAAAATATATCCCAGACCATACAATCGGTGTGATTTCACATGTTTGAGCGCGCTGGTATGCACAAAGAGCTTCTGTGCACAAATCCGGCATTTCCCTGTCAGACTCCAGATCAGGTAACCGATGGCGATGAGTGGCAGAGCGATGGGAAATCCGATCAGCCATTTTGGAACCCAAAGAAAAGAATCCGAATCCACTTCCGACATCAGCAGAAGTACGGCCGAAATCACGGATAAGGGCAGCAGCGGAATAATCAACAGGGCGAAAACCGCACCGATGCGCAGATGCCATGGATGCGTGTGAAGAACTCCGCGGATAAATCTACGTGAGTTGGGATTTTTTCCGCGATTGGTAGATTCAAGTGGCGCGCGGATCAACGCCACGCGGTCTTCCTGCGAATCCTTCAGCGTTTTGGGAACTTTCTGCATCACCTCTTTTTCCAAAGAAATCGATTTGAGGCGGGATGGATTGAATTCGGCGGATTGGGGCTTTTGTGCGACTCCAAGTGCCGTGACTGCACGCCGTTGTGGAACCTCGTTCGGCTGGATTTCCGGATTGCAAACCCTGACATCCAGATCCCCGGAATAACGATTGAGAAGAATTCCGGGCGGAACATCCGAAACCTTGATTTGCTTTTCCATCAGATAGCGACCGGGAAGAGGAATTGCGAACGGTGAGCTCGCCAAAAGTTCGGCGACGTGTTCGTTGCCTTCATAATTCACGGCAGTTTCGAGAGGAGCCTTGCGCGGATCATCGTGAGCCTGACTGAAGGCCTGGTGGGCGAGATCGATCCAGCCCACCAATGTCGCGATGTCCGGGGTTTCTTCGCGGATCCGAAGCAGCTGGTTGGTTTGTTTGACACGCTCCCACAACTGCTCGGGATATTGTTCCGCAAGATGGCCGGCGTCACGAATTCCGGCCATATCAAGCAACTCAACATCGCTCGCGCTAATTCCGGAAATTTCACTGAGGCTGGGCATGGTTCATTTGAGCGCTGCCAGCATCTCACGAAGCTGGGTCAGCTTGGTTTTCCAATCTTCAAGACGCTGTTTTTCCTGCGCCACCACTTCCGGAGGCGCGCGATCCACAAAGCTCGCGTTACCGAGTTTGCCCTCGGATTTTTTGACCTCAAGTTCCATCTTCTCGATCTCTTTGGAAATGCGGGCGCGCTCGGTTTCGACGTCGATCAGGCCTTCCATCGGCATGTAGGCTTCGCCGACAGGTGTGACAGCGGCGGGAGTTCCTTTGGGAGCCTCGTAGGAATCATCTACTAGAATCTCCGTAGATCCGGCGAGCAGGGCGAGGACATTGAGTTCGCCGGAAAGCCAGGCGACCGCGCCTTTCATGACGAAGCGGACATCTTTGCGAGAGCCAAGGTTGTATTCGGCTTTGAGGTTTCGTAAGCGTCCGGCTGTCTCGTAGATGGCGTTGGCTTGCTTTTGTGCGGCTTCGATTTCTGCGGCAGTTAGTTCCGCGAGCAACGGTTTGGCTGGCAGGGATTTTTTCATCACGAACTCGCCAGCGGAAACGTAGTTCATGCGCTCGGAGAGTTCTTCGGTGACGTGCGGCATGTAAGGATGAAGCAGTTGGAGAAAACGGCTCATCACGGCATCGAAAGTACCGAGCGCGGCGGCGCGGGCTTCTGCGGTGGCGGATTCGCGGAGGTCGGCTTTTACGGCTTCCAACCATTTATCGCAGAAATCATTCCACAGGAATTCGTAGAGACGCTGCGCGATTTCACCGAAGCGGTATTCCGCATAGATGCCTTTGAGATCCTCGGCGAGTTGGTCGAGTTTCGACATCACCAAGACATGATAAACCGGCAGGCCTTTCACGCTTGGCAGTGAAGCGAACTCGTTGCCATCCATCTGACGGAAACGGCAGGCGTTGTAGAGCTTGTTGGCGAAGTTGCGGCCTTCTTCGACGGAGGCTTCATCGAAACGAACATCGGCACCAACCGGTGCGATGCGCATCAGGCCGAAGCGCAGGCCGTCGGCACCGAACTTGTCCATGAGATCAATGGGGTCCGGAGAGTTTCCGAGGGATTTGCTCATCTTGCGGCCTTTGAGATCGCGGATGATGGAGGTGAAATAGACGTTTTTGAACGGCAATCCGTCGGCGAAACGATAGCCCGCCATGATCATGCGCGCGACCCAGAAGAAGATGATGTCGGGTCCAGTTACTAGATCTGTCGTAGGATAGAATTTTTTGAGTGTGGCGGAATTTTCGCCGACATTGGACATGGTCGCGAACGGCCAGAGCCATGAGGAAAACCAGGTGTCCATGACGTCTTCGTCGCGGATCCAGTTTTCGGGATCAGCGGGTGGTTCTACGCCTACATATAAATCCGGATAGGACTTATTGGACGTATGCGACGTATCGAGTGACTCGGCGGTCTGAAGCTCGGAGAGCTTTTCTTTGCGATACCAAACGGGAATCTGATGGCCCCACCAAAGCTGGCGGCTGATGCACCAGTCCTGAAGATTTTCCATCCAATGGGCGTAGGTTTTTGCCCAGCGCTCGGGGCGGAATTGGATTTCACCGGAAGCAACGGCATCGGTGGATTCCTTGACGTTCGGATATTTCAGGAACCACTGCATGGAAATGCGCGGTTCAATCGGCACGTCGGCGCGCTCGGAGTAGCCGACGTTGTTTTCATATTCCTCAACGCCGAGCAGGAGGCCCATTTCCTCAAGTTTCGCGACAGCTGCACGGCGGGCGACGAAACGATCCTGCCCATCAAGATCGGGGCAGGCGGGGCAGTTGATACGTCCATCGGGATGGAGGACGTCGATAATTTCGAGATTATGCTTGAGGCCGATTTCAAAGTCCACCTTGTCATGAGCGGGAGTGATTTTCAGGGCGCCGGTGCCGAATTCGAGATCGACCATTTCATCACCGATGATGGGGATGAGGGCTTCGGGGAAAGGACGTTTCACCATTTTGCCTATCCACTTCGAGTATTTCGGATGCTTCGGATGCACGGCGATCGCGACGTCGCCCATGAGGGTTTCGGGGCGGGTGGTGGAAATATGGATGAACTCGCCCGGGCTCTCGGCGAGCTCGTATTTCATCGTGAAAAGTTTCGAGCGCGAGGCTTTCATGATCACCTCTTCATCGGAGAGGGCGGTGAGGGAAACGGGGCACCAGTTGACCATGCGCTTGCCACGGTAGATCAGGCCTTCGTTGAAGAGATCGACGAAAACCTGGCTGACCCATTTGGTGTATTCCGGATCCATCGTAAAACGTTCGCGCGACCAATCGCAGGAGCAACCGAGGCGTTTGAGCTGTTTGATGATGATGTCGCCATGGGTGTTTTTGAAATCCCATACGCGCTTGAGAAACTCGTCACGGCCGAGGTCGCGGCGGGTCTTACCTTCCTTTTCGCGCAGCTCGCGCTCGACTTTGGCTTGGGTCGCGATGCCAGCGTGGTCGGTTCCGGGAAGCCAGAGAACTTCTTTGCCTTCCTGACGGGCACGGCGGGCAAGGATGTCCTGGATGGCGTTGTTCAGGACGTGACCGAGGTGGAGGATTCCGGTGACGTTCGGCGGTGGGATCACAATCGAATAGGCCTCTTTTTCGGAGGATTCGTCTGCGCGGAAACAACCCGCTTCCTGCCATGCGGCATACCATTTTTTTTCCACTTCCTGTGGCTCATACGCTTTCGCTAACTCTGACATCGGGCGCGGATGCTGGATGGCTGGGAATCGTTTGTCCAGCATGGAGGAGGAGCGGTGCGGGATAGTTCTCGACAAGTTTATTTCCGTCCACTAGGTGAAATCACGATGAATGATCAATGGTTTGTGCATAGCGATGGTCAGCAGCTGGGACCTTACACCGGGCAGCAGTTGGTTGAGTTCGCCCAACACGGTAACATTATTCCCGAAACCATGGTCTGGGCGGAAGGAATGCCCGAATGGATGCCGGCCGCACAAATTCCGGGGTTGTTTCCATCTGAGCCGATTCAAGCCGCTCCTCCCGTGCAGGCCAGCGCGCCAACGACATCAGCCGCTTGGAATCCGAATGTGGCTCGTGGCTTGGCTGCTCCTGCTGCTGTGGTGAAAAATCCCTCTCCCGCCGTGGAACCTGCAGCTCCGGTCGGTGGGGATTATCCTTATTTCAAAGTTTATCCCACAAGCTTCGGGCTGTGGGTCGGAACCTTCGCGGGTTCCATGGTTTTGATGGTGGTCTCGTTTTTCGCGATGATTGCCGGAGCCGCCTCAGGAAGCATGAATACGGGTTTGATTCTGTTCTTCTTGGCTCTCGGTATCCACACCTTCTCCATAGTTTTGTTCCATATGTATCTCTACCGTGCGTGGTTCTGTCTACAAATGGGCGGAGTCAGGACAAGCCCGGGGAAAGCGATCGGGTTCCTATTCATTCCGTTTTTCAATTTCTATTGGGTCTTTGTTGCCATCAACGGTCTGGCCAAAGACTGGAATCACGTGACTGCGAATTATGTGAACCTAGTTCAAGCCCCGAAACTCGGCGAAACGGTGTTCCTCCTGGTCTGCATCGGGATGTTTTTCCCTCCGCTGGCCTTGGTCATGATCTTCCCCATGATGTCACAATTGTGCAAAGGCATCAATTTCTTTGCCTCACGCCGCGATCCCAACGCCGCGACCAGCGCATTTGCCCGCCCTTCCTTCGGCCTTCGCTAATTCCCCTCAATCGCGAAATTCACGACAGCCATGAAACGCATTTCATGCCGCCCGTAGAATTTGGCTTTCCCTCCGACACACGATCGGCTGAAACTCCCCCCGCTTTATGTCCAATCCCTTCCGAGAAGATCTTGTCTCCCGCAATCGCCCCGAGCCCTGCTCGGTGGTGATCTTTGGCGCAACGGGTGACCTCACCCACCGTAAACTGATCCCCGCCCTCTACAACCTCGCGGTCGATGGAGAACTGCCCACCGGCGTAAACATCATTGGCTTTGCCCGCCGCGAAAAGCCGGATGCGGAGTTCCGCAAAGGTCTGGAAGAGCTGAATCGCAAAGTTTCCCGCAGCGGCCACGATCCGGAAATTTGGGGCCAGTTCATCATCAGCGTGAGCTATCACCAATCCGAGTTCACCGACGAGGCGGGTTATACCGCGCTCGCCAAACGCCTGGACGAAATCGATGCCGAGCGTGGCGGGAAAGGAAACCGCCTGTTCTACATCGCTTCCGCCCCCGAATTTTTCGACGACATCCTGCTACACCTCAAAAAAGCCGGACTCAACCAATCCAAACCCGGTTGCTGGTCACGCGTGATTGTGGAGAAACCTTTCGGGACCGACCTCAAAACCGCCCAACACCTCAACGAGGTGGTCAACCAGACCTTCGCCGAGAAAGACACGTATCGGATCGACCACTATCTCGGCAAAGAAACCGCACAGAACCTCATGGTGCTGCGTTTCGCCAACGCGATTTTCGAGCCTCTCTGGAACAGCAAGCACATCAGCCACATCCAGATCACCTGCGCAGAAAACCTCGGCATGGAAGGCGGACGCGGCGGCTACTACGAAAAATCCGGCGCCCTGCGCGACATGGTGCAGAACCATCTGTTGCAGCTCCTCAGCCTGGTTGCCATGGAGCCCCCGACCGATCTCTCGGCCGATGGAGTTCGCGATGAAAAAGTCAAAGTCATCCGTTCCCTGCGCCAGTGGGACACCCCGGAAAAGGTCGCGGAAAACGTCGTCCGCGCGCAATACACCGCGGGTCACGTCGATGGCAATCCGGTCCCCGGATACCGCGAGGAAGATCGGGTTTCACCCACATCCGAGACCGAAGCCTACGTCGCGCTGCGACTGATGATCGATACCTGGCGTTGGAGCGGAGTGCCGTTTTACATCCGCATGGGCAAACGCCTTCCGAAAAAATCCACGGAGATTTCCGTGCATTTCAAAGATGTTCCCAACGTCTTGTTCGGCGCGCTTCCGGGCGGAGTTCCGGGCGGCAACGTGCTCGTGATCCGCATCCAACCCGATGAAGGAATTTCCCTGCGCATGGTTTCGAAAATCCCCGGCACCAGCCTCCGACTTGAGCCGGTGAAAATGGATTTCCACTACGCGACCAGTTTCGGAAAAGGCAGCCCGGAAGCTTACGAGCGACTCATCCTCGATGCGATGGCCGGTGATGCGACCCTCTTCGCGCGTCGCGACGAAGTCGAGGAAGCCTGGCGTTTCATCGACCACATCGAGCGCGCCTGGCACGAGTCCGACAAGAAACCCGTGATGGCGGAATTCGTCGCCGGCTCTTGGGGCCCACGTGAGGCGGATGATATGATTCAGAAAGACGGATTCGTCTGGCGCAGGCTGTGATTGAACATGAGCACCACACTTACAGACCCATACGCCGAACTCGGAAAAGAAGTTTCCGTTTCACAAATCGACCACGAGCTTCACGCGCTCTGGGAGCAGGACGAGGCGCGCACCAATGCGTCGCTGATGAACCTCGTCGTCTATTCGGAGAAATCCGGAAGCCTGTTGGAAAACTCCCGCATTATCAACGATCTCACCCGGGACAACGCCTGCCGCGCGATCCTCGTGGAAATCAACCGCGAGGAAGCCGCCAGCCTGCGCGCGTGGATCACCGCACACTGCCACCTTTCCCACGGCCAGAAATCGGTTTGCTGCGAACAAATTTCCTTCCGTCTAACAGGACGCGTCACCGGACGTTTCCGCAATACCGTTTTCTCCCATCTCAACTCCGACCTCCCGCTCATCTTCTGGTGGCAGGGTGAGCTCTCCGATGTCTTTACCGAACGCCTCGCCAGTGTGATGGATCGGCTGATCGTCGACAGCTCTCTGTGGGCCGATACGAAAGTTTCTTTCGCCCGCATTCTCGAAGCCCTGCGTGCCAATCCATCGTTGGTGGTCCAAGATCTCGCATGGACCCGTTGCTGGCAATACCGCGTCGGCATCGCAAGCTTGTTCGACGACTCGGTGGCGCAAAACGCCCTCGATGGGATCGAGCGCGTCCACATCAAACACGACCCGAACAACCGCAACACCGGCCTGCAAATTCTCTCATGGCTCGCGGTGCAGGCCGGTTGGAAGCCACTCGCCAGCGGAGACTTCGAAGCCAAATCAGGCAAAAAGATCCAAGTGCGAGTCGAATCCTCTCCGGACTCCGCGCCGCTTGGCTTGGTCGAGCTATCCTCTCCCGATACCTGCGTGCGTGTCTCGCATGAGAAAAACGCCTGCCATCTCCAACGCGAGATCGTTTCCGGCGACTACCATGTTTCATCCCTTTCGCCCGCAGATCCCATCCCCTCCGCAGATCTCGTGGCCCAGCAGCTTTCTCGCGGCGGAAAAAACTCCCTTTTCCTGAAAATTCTGCCGATGTTTTTGGAGTTGTTGAAATGATCTCCGTGTCGGGGGATGAAAGGTTTCTTCTCACTTGGCGTATGGTAGGCTTTGAATTCCCCATCGTTTTACCAAAACAGCCATGATCACACCTGAATCCCCGAACCGTCGCCGTTTTCTCGCTGCCAGTGGCGCCACAGTGGCCATGATTGCCTTTCCTAATGTGCTTCGTGCCCAGGGAGCGGCGAACACCCAGAAGTTGAAAATCGGCTTGGTGGGCTGCGGTGGACGTGGAACAGGTGCGGCGACCCAGGCTCTCTCGGCCGATCCAAATGTGGTACTTTGGTCGATTGGAGACGCGTTTGCATCCCAGATCACGGCGGCGCTGGGCCACTTGCAAAAATTTGCCGGCAAGGTGGATGTTCCTGAGGCTCGCCAGTTCTCGGGTCTGGATGCCTATCAAAAAGTGATCGATAGCGGGGTGGATGTCGTCTTGCTCGCCGCACCTCCTGCATTCCGTCCGCTTCATCTCAAAGCAGCGGTTCATGCAGGGAAGCATGTTTTCGCTGAAAAACCCATGGCGGTCGACATGGCAGGGATTCATTCCATTTTGGAATCGGCCAAGATCGCCAAGGAAAAGGGTCTCACTTTGCAGCATGGCTATTGCTGGCGTTTCTCGCCCGACACCCGCGAGGGTTACGGCAGGGTTTTGTCAGGCGAGCTGGGTCGGGTCATTTCCGTTTATGGAACCTACATGGCCAACGTTCCGAAACCGAGCACCAACATCGACATGCGCAATCCCGAATGGGGCGATGTGGAATGGCAACTGCGGAACTGGATGGGCCATGAATGGCTCTCGGGTGGTCCGCTGTTAGAGCAGGCGATTCACACGGTGGACAAGGTGGCCTGGGCCATGGGGGATGTGGCGCCGATCGCCGCACGCGCTTCCGGCGGACGGATCCAGCGCTCCGATGATGGCAACGTTTACGATCACTACGATGTCGTTTACGAATATCCGGGCGGAGTGATGTGCCATGTCGCGCAACGCCAGCTCAAGGGAACTTTCAACGAGGTAGTGGATCGCGTTTACTGCGAAAAAGGCATGCTCGAGGCTCCGGGTCGGGTTTTCACTCGGGATGCTTCCGGAAAAACCACCTGGGCATTTCGTGGCAACCGCACAAACATGTATCAGGTATGCCACAACGAATGGTTCGCCGCGATCCGCGAAGGCAAGGAACTCAACACCGGTGAATACATGGCGAAAAGCACCATGCTCGGATTGTTGGGTCGCGAAGCCGCTCACACGGGCCAACGCGTGACTTGGGAGCAACTCCTCGAGTCCAAACAGGATCTCGCCCCGGATGAATTGAAACTTTCGGATGCGCGCCCCGTGCCCCCAGTGCCGGTTCCGGGTGTTTACAAGCTTGTGTAAAACGAGCAGGCTTCCACGTGGATCAGGATATCTTCATGGAAGCAACCCAACCGAAGCATTTACGAAAATTCCGCGAGGAAATCGCCTGTGGTCTCGGGTTGTTCTTTCTCATCGCGGCGCTTGTGATGGAAAAAACTCAAAGCGTTTCCCATCTCGCTGATGGCTTCTATGCGGCGGCCTATGTTTTCGCGGGCTACGAGGGTTTGAAATCCGCTTTGGCTTCGTTCCGCCGCTGGGTGATCGATATCGACGGATTGATGATTCTTGCGGCCCTGGGCGCTGCCATTGTCGGCGCACCCTTCGAAGGAGCCCTGTTGTTGTTCCTGTTCAGCTTCTCCAATGTGCTGCAACGCTACGCAATGGATCGGACGCAAAACGCGATCCAAGCCTTGCTCAAGCTCCGGCCCGACCGAGCCTTGGTGAAACGGAATGGCGCGACGGTGTTGGTAAAAGTGGAGGATTTGGAAGTCGGCGAGACAGTCATCGTCAAGCCCGGTGAACAAATTCCCGTGGACGGTCGGCTTGTCGAGGGGAAAACGACTGTTGACGAATCTTCTCTAACAGGTGAATCGATGCCCGTGGAAAAATCCGTGGGAAGCCTGTTGTTCGCAGGCACCATGAACCAAAGCGGCGGCATCGAACTGAAAGTGCAAAAACGTTCGGAGGATTCCGCACTGGCAAGGATGGTAAAACTCGTCGCCGAAGCACAGGCAGAGAAATCGAAAGCCCAACGTTTCCTGGAAAGCGCCGAGCAATACTACGCGATGGGTGTGGTGGTGTTCACCATCGCCGTATTTCTCGTGCCGTGGATTTTCATGGAACATGATTTCTCATCCGCTTTTTACCGGGCGATGACCGTGATGGTCGTCGCTTCTCCCTGCGCTTTGGTCATCAGCACGCCGGCGACGGTGCTCTCAGCGATCGGAGGCGCAGCTCGACGCGGCATCCTGATCAAAGGCGGATCCCATCTGGAACGCGCAGCCAAAATCGATATCGTTGCCGTTGACAAAACCGGAACACTTACCGTTGGCAAACCTTCTCTAACAGATTTGGTGTTGCTCGATGGTATCAGCCCGCTTGACCAAGCTCTCGCCGGAAATGCAAGCGGTCTGCTCGGTATCGCAGCCGCATTGGAATCCCGATCCGAGCACCCGCTCGCTCGTGCCATCGTCGATGCGGCGGAACGTCTCCAACTCCGATTGCCGGAAGCCTCGGGTTTTCAATCCACCACCGGTCACGGGGCGGAGGCGGTAATCGAATCCAAGTCCTATCTGGTCGGCAGTGAACGTTGGTTCCGTGACTCCTCGGCGGTTGGATTCGAACAACTTGCAAGGCTCGCGAGACCGATTCAGGAAAAAGGCCACACCTGTGTCTGGCTGGGAGTGCGTGAAGGTAATGTTCTAACAGCTAAGGCGGTTTTGGCGATGGCGGACACCATCCGTCCCGATGCGAAAATCCTGACCCGTGAATTGCACGCGCTCGGGGTAAAAAAAATCGTGATGTTGACAGGAGACCATCGTCTGGTGGCGAACTCAATTGGCGCGGAGGTGGGAATCGACGAGATCCGCTCCGAGCTGCTGCCAGAGCACAAGGTGGAAATCATCCGTGAACTCAAACAACAAGGCAGCGTCCTGATGGTGGGAGACGGAGTGAACGATGCCCCGGCGCTGGCCACATCCGATCTCGGGGTGGCGATGGGCGCTGCCGGAACCGATGTTGCCATGGAAACCGCCGACATCGTTCTGATGGGAGATCGCTTGGAGAATATTCCCCTGCTGCTGCGTCACGCCAAGCGGGCGAGGCGAGTGCTTTTGCAAAACCTGATCTTCTCCGCAGGAATCATCATCACTCTGGTGATTGCCGCGCTTGGTTTTTCCCTTCCACTTCCGATTGGTGTCGTCGGCCATGAAGGAAGCACAGTTCTCGTTTGTCTCAACGGACTGAGACTTCTGATGATTTCAAGATCCTGATCGAGAAATCACTCCGCCAGATCGCGGATGGTTTCATACACGCCGACCACCACTTTTCCCATGCGGTCGTAGTCGAGCTTGTCCGCCGTGTCGTTTGGCGTGTGGTAGGTTTTGTTTCGATAAAACGCGGTGTTGGTGACCATGGCGGCCGGGATTCCATGCGGCCAGTAGTTGCGGTGGTCCGAGAAATCGATTCCCGGCAGTGACGCCGGACCGCGGAACGAATAGACCGGCAGATCCGTCGTGCCCTTGATGCCGGCTTTGAGTTGGCTGATCCATTTCCCCTGATTCCATTTGCTGACCACGGTGATGAAATTCCCCTCGTTCGGATAATACATTTTCAGCAACGGTGACGGATAATCCTGTGAGCCGGGCTCATCGCTGAAGTAGCCGATCATTTCCAAAACGATCACCCCGATGATACGATCTTTTTCTTTCGCGATACTTGCGGCATGGATCGCGCTGCCCATTTCGTTTCCTCCGAAAAACGGCGGCTCTTCCAAGGTGTACGCGACCAGTTCCACTTCCAGATCGGGTTGCTTTTTCCCGATCAGACGCGCCAGCTCGATCAATCCCGCCACACCACTCGCGTTGTCGTCCGCGCCCGGTGTGTCATCGCACGAATCGTAATGCGCGCCGATAATGATCTTTTTGTTTTTCCCCACACCAAACCGACCGATCACGTTGCGGTAGGTTACCCGATGTATTTCGTAGTCCTGCATCTCCACTGTCGCTCCCGAATCTTTGAACTGTTTGGCGATATAGTCGGCACAGCGGTTCAAATTTTTCGGGCTCTGCCAATCGCGCGGATGAAAGGTTTCGCTCATTGTCACGACATGCTGACGCAAAAGTTTCGGGTCAGCTTTGACAGGGCTCGGCTCGTTCTTTCGTGCACTCGGCTGTGCGACGAGATAACAACCTCCGACAAACAAAATCGAGAGCAACAGAAGCATCCGCAGGCATGAACGCGTGATTCGGCGCGAAAACGACGGCTGGTTCGGTTGCTCCGTGATCCCGGTTTTCTCCATGCCTTGCTGAGTTTCTGCCGAGTCCATATTCACCAGCAGTCGCAGAATTCAAAATTCCTGTCGAGAAGTTTGCCCGCGTTTGCGGGAAACGGTTCGACTACTTCATCGTGAACTTCAGCAGGCTACCGATACGATCCCGCATCTGGTGACGGGAAACGATGGCATCGACGAGACCGTGTTCCAGCATGAACTCGGCGGTCTGGAACCCTTCGGGGAGATTTTGATGAGTTGTTTCCTTAACCACGCGGGGACCGGCAAAGCCGATCATGCATTTCGGCTCGGCGATGTTGATGTCGCCGATGGTTGCAAAAGATGCCGTGACGCCACCGGTGGTCGGATGGGTGAGAACGGAAATGTAAGGTAAGCCTGCCTCACTGAGTCTGGCGAGCGCACCGCAAGTTTTTGCCATCTGCATCAGCGAGAGCATCCCCTCCTGCATGCGGGCTCCCGATGAGGCGGAAACAATGATCACGCCGCGTTTTTCCTCGATGGCGGTCTCGATCGCACGGGTGATTTTTTCCCCGACAACCGAACCCATGGAGCCGGCGAAAAACTTGAAATCCATCACCGCGATCATCGCGGGTTTTTCATGGATGTTGAGTCGGCCCGTCACCACCGCGTCATTCATTTCGGTGCGCTGGCGAAGTCCTTCGATTTTCGCCTCATAGCCCTTGAAGCCGAGAGGGTTGGCGGAAAAGAGCTTGGCATTGGTTTCCTCGAAGGTGCCGGGATCTGCCAAAAGATAAATGCGATCCATTGCATCGAGCAGGAAATGGTGGCCGCAGGGCGGGCAAACCTGGAGGTTTTGCTTGAGCTCAAGAGCGTGGATCATCGCTCCGCACTCGGGACACTTGCTCCACAAGCCTTCCGGCATGTCATCACGCTTTTGCTGGCTGCGGAGGAGTGGTTTGCTGAAAATACCCATGGTGGAAATTGGTTGGTGATGGCTGCGAGTGAACTTTCAAAATCCTAGCCACTCGGAATCCCTGCGACAACTCCGATTTCAGGGCTGGGAGAAATACCTGCGAGGGGGCAGTTCCCACTTGAAACTCGGCTTCTACAGCTCTAAGTCCTTCTCCCACATGGACGCTCGCCACGCATACGATCAGATTCCGCTTTTCACAGCCGGAATCCTCCTCGCGGCTGGTCTGATCGGCATGCATTTGGTCATGCTCGCCAAGCCGGCGATGGTTCAGGGATATTTGAAAACATTCCCACGCGATGTGCTGGCGGGACAAGTCCTGCTCGGGGTCGGAATGCTCTGGTTCTGGCTGTTGGTCGCGCCCAGCGGACTCGGAATTCTGAGTGCCTTGCAAATGGATCTGGGAGAGTTCAACAAATCCAAACCGTTGCTCCGCCTCCTGGTTCCCGCCGCCTTGGTCGCTGTGGCCGTCAGTATCCGGGATTTTCTCGCCGTCCGCGCCCTCGGCCTGCTTGGCTTGATGGTCGCCGCTCCACTTTTGGAATCCGCTTTTCTCAAAGATCCCCAGAGCCGAATTCTGGTTCCCATCTATGCTTACACGATGTTGACCGCATCCCTGTTCATGGTCGGGATGCCCTATCTTTTCCGCGATGCGATCACCTGGATCACTGCCAAAAGCGTGCGCTGGAATGCGTGCGCGCTCGCTGGACTCGCTTACGGGATCGCGACTCTGGTATGCGCCCTAATGTTCTGGCGAGGTTATTGAACTTCAGTAAACCGGCGCTCCTCCGCTGCTATAATCCTCTCCAGCGCCGTCAGGTGCCGATTTGCGCGCGAGTTTTTCAACTCCTTCTCCCAACAAACGCGTGTCCTGACCAATCCCCACCATGGTGTTGCAGGAGGAAAAAACGAGGACGGCCGTCAAACTCAATAGCATTGCTTTCATGAGGAAACTATGTCGATGAAGTTTCCGGAAAGTCAACGCTGCTTGAGGTTCTGGCGGATTTTCAAGATGCCATCACGCAACGCAAACGTTTCGCTGAGGATTTGTTCGATCTCGGCCGACTTGTTCGTGAAATGCGGATCATCCATCAACTGGTTACAGTAGCCGATCGCCTCGTTGATCCACCCGAGGCAACGTTTGAGCACCGCTCTGACATACGTCACTTCACGCTGCGGATTGTAATAGGATTCGCTTCCGAGATGCGCGCGCAGGTAATTGGATGTTAGATTGAGCCGGATCGGCAATTGGTCACATGCCAGTTCTTTGGGCTCGGAGCTCCAGCCGAAACAATTCGAACTGAATTCAAACAGGCGGATCGAACGATCCACCACCGTATCGGTCAGCTCGCTCGCAAACTCGTTGCGCCAGCCTTCCGGCGGATCCTCGCATGGCTCGAAATCATCGTCGAAATCATTTTCAAAATCTTCATCGCTGTTCGCCATTTCCTCGAGAGCTTTGTCCCAGCTCATCACAAAGGCTTCTTTGCACGTCGCGTTCGGATCGTCTTTGTATTTCTCCGTCACTTCATTGAACGCATCGAGATACAAATCCGTTTCCTTGAAATGCTGCTCCCACTCGGATTCATCCAGGCCGCTGGGCTCGATGTCCGCATCCGGAGCATCTGGGGAATGGCTCACCGGAATCATCTGCGCCATGAAATCCCGCATGCTGTTCAGGTTGGCGAGTTTCTGCGCCTCTTCGTAATCCTCATCCATCACCCATGCATGCTCCGAGATCTGCAATTCGAAATCCGCCGTCTCAATCACGACCCGCCCGTTGAACTCGCTGAACCATTCGAGATAGAGGGTGTTTTTCCAGACAAACGGAATCTTGCGCTTGTTAATGTAGTATTCGGTGAGTTCCTCCTCGGAAATGGTCGGCACACGGCATTTCCGAGAGGCGGTCATGTCCCCCACGATCCCGGTTTGGTCGGTGTTGAGGCTCAGGCCATTTTCCGATGCCTTGGGTTTGGGGTTTTCAAATTCCAGCCGAGTCCCCGCCAGATCCCGCCAGCAATCGCCGTTCAGCGTCAGGATCAGGGGCTCGTCACGGCCCGCGAGCCAGATTTTCCCCGTCGTGGTTCCCTCAACCGTATTATCGATGAAACCGTGTTCAACCTCCGCATCCAATCGCCATGCCATGGGAAACAAGGTTCGATGGATCATGCCGCCGCGTCAAGCCATCGGTTTGACGGAAATTTCACGTACAGCGGGTTGCGATCGGCCGTCCGAGGCCGCAATGATTACGGGTATCGAGCCCGAAAAAACGTCACAAATAAGCTTCTGAAATTTCTAACATCCGTTACAGTCCCTGGGTCGTAGGGCAGTATCTAAAACCATTTCATGAAAACCATCTTCGCAACCATCCTCACTTTTCTCGCAGTGCAAACCGCATGGGCGGAAGCTCCTGGCAAAACTACCAAAGGCATCATCGATATCACGGATTTGAAAAAACCCGAGGGTGCTTTGCAATTGATCGATGAAAGAGGCCACGCTTTCGTGCCAGCAGGAAAAGAGCCCAGTCTCTGGGTTTTCAAAGACGGCGTCCTTACCGCTTCTCCGAAATGGGACAGCGTCGTCACCCAAAAGCCTTATCGCGATTTCCAGATGCACGTGGAATTCAATGTCAATGATGTTCCCGACTCCAAAAACCCGGAAAACAACGGCAATTCCGGCATCTACATCCAGGAGCGCTATGAACTGCAGATTTTGAACTCCTTCGGGATTTCCGAGGCGGACTACAAAGACAGTTACTGCGGCAGTCTCTACAAACTCAAGAAGCCCGACCAAATCGTCTGCAAGAAATCCGGCGAATGGCAAACCTACGACATCGTCTTTCGTGCCGCTCGTTTCAACGGCGAAACCAAGGTCCAGGACGCCCGCATCACCGTTTACCATAACGGGGTTCTGATTCACGACGATTTCGCCATCCCCCGCAAAACCGGCCAAGGCCACAAGGAAACTTCCGAAACCGGCCTCATCAAACTCCAAGGCCACGATAATCCCGTCCAATTTCGGAATATTTGGATCAAAGAACTTCAGTTGGACTGAATCCTCGAAAATATCTCCAAGACTTTGAGCCCTTAAGAGTTGATTAAGCGTCCTGTTGGAACTATCACCAGCGCGCTGATTTTTGAAGCATTTCACAGCACCACTTATTATCCATCTGCATGAGCGAATCCGTCTCCCACACCACCTTCGAGGCCCCGAGCTTGGAAGAAGTTATCGCCCTTTTCCCCAACTACGAAGTGCACCGTCTGATCGCGTGCGGCGGCATGGGAGCCGTTTACCACGCCACCCAACGCTCCCTGGATCGGGATGTTGCCATCAAAATCCTTCCCAGAGAATTCACCCAGGATGCGGAATTTGTTGCCGGTTTCGAAGCCGAGGCCAAAGCCATGGCCAAGCTCAACCACCCCAACCTGATTGGTGTCTACGATTTCGGCGATACGTCGGACATGCTATACATCGTGATGGAATACGTTGCAGGCACTTCTCTCTATGCGGCTGCCCACGGTCACCCGGTCGAGCAAGCGGAAGCCATCCGCATCGTAGCAGCCGTCTGCCGCGGTCTGGCCAATGCCCACCAATTCGGCATCCTTCACCGCGACATCAAACCCAGCAACATCCTGCTCGATTCAAACATCAACCCGAAGGTCGGCGATTTCGGCCTGGCGAGTTCGATGGACAGACGCATCGAAGTCGGCGAACAAATCTTCGGCACCCCCGGCTACACCGCACCCGAGGTGATCGATCCGCCACATGTTTTCGACCAACGGGCTGATATTTTCTCCGTTGGAGTCATGTTTTACGAACTCCTGACCGGAGTCACCCCCAACGGCCAGCATCCGATTTCCGCCCTGCCTCCGGTTTCCCATCCCCGCCTGCGAGCCATTATCCAAAAGGCAACCAACCCGAATCCCAATCTCCGTTACAACACGGCTGACGAACTCGCCAACGAACTGGAAAAAGTCGCCACGGTCGTCAACAATCCGCTCCTTGCCGCTGCCGCGAAAAAATCCGCAAAACCCTTTGTTCATCAGAGAAAGGTCATCCAAAAAAGCTCCTCGGGTGGCGGCTTTTTCTTTCTCACCGTGCTGCTGTTGACTGGCGCAGCTGGGTATTACTACTACAGCCAGATTTACCTTCCACAGCAGAAAGAGAGTATCAACAGCACCATTCAAACCAGTTACCAAGAACCCACCCGACGCAAGACCGTTGCCGAGGAGGGCGTTAAGCCCAAAAACGATGTGGATCAGTTTTTCGTTCGTGTCGAGGGAATCATGAAAGAACGGATCGCTCCTGATTTGCAAACCTACCGCCAGTTGTTACAGGAAAATACCGAGCAATTCGAGACAGCGGCCCGCGAGACCATCAACCGCCTCGATGCGTCGGTGTCGCCGGCATTGCTCGCAGAACTCGACGCTGCGAAAGAAGCCTGGACCCAACAGAAATACCTCCTGCCGGATGCCCTGCCTCAAACCTTGGGGAAACAACCCGCCATCCAAAAACTTTTTGAACAGGCGCAAATCAAGCAGTCACAGAATCGCGGTCAGTTTTCGATGAAACTGACCAGCGAACAGGCCCAATACATTCGCGGCCTTGAAAAACAGATCCGACTTTACAAAGAGGGACAGGACGAAGTGGCCGCCAACTTGTTGCAGAAAGAAGTCACCAAGCTGCAGACACAGCCCAGATACTATGAGTTCCTGATGACTCACTGATTTTCATCCCTGCACTCCATCCCTTTCAGGTTCAACCTCAACGGTTTTCCCTCAGGCATTTTGACCAAGGCCAGTGCCTGTTTTGCAGTGACCAGCAACTCCTGATCCGATTCACGGCGCATTTCAAACTCACACCAAAAACGCGCCCGGGTCACCTCGCCCAGCTTGCCGTGGATGACAATCCAGTCTCCCAACTTCGCCGGTTTCCGGTAATCGACCTCGGTTCTTGTCAGCACAGGGAAGATCTGGGTTTCAGCCATTTCACGCAATTCCATTCCCAATTTTGCCGCCAGTCGGGTACGGCACGTTTCGATCATTCGCAAGTAGGCCAGATTGTGAACCACACCTCCACAATCGGTGTCAAAAAACATCACTTCCTCACGGGTTACCACTTTAATTTGTGTCTCGGCCATGAGGAAACGTTCTCAAAAAAAATGGAACTCCTGCAATGTTCTCTTGTTTAAATTTGGTAAAAACAAGATAGCTAGACTAGTTGTATGAAATTTTCACGCATGAAACATCGCCAAGTCGGGCTGTGGGGCGCTTGTCTCGCACTGCTCAGCACAACAGCGATCGCAGATCATTTCGTGCCGCCAACCGAAAAACTCGCACCGTTTCGCAGGGATCGGATCCCCTTGCACGAGGACGCGATCTACAGTCTGTCCCAGAACCTTACAAGTGCTGTAAGGGGTGCTCCTTACGAGAGCCCGGAACATCGTCGCACCGCTGCCAAAGCCCTGGCTCTCGCTTACGCGTTGAATCCGAAAAATGAAAACGTCACGACCCAGCTTTCCGAACTCTCCGAAGGCGGCAAACCAAATGAGATTGAAAGTGAGCGACTCGACCGAGCGAAAAACCACATCTTGGGTCACCTCAAATGGCTATCGTCACCCGAGGCCGGCAAAGATGGCAACACTCTGGCAGCGCTTCTGGGCGAAACCATGGCCACCATGTACCCAGACGATCTCCAATCAGGCGCTTACGTGGGGAAATCCGAAAATTCCGCATGGAGCGGATGGGTTGCTGAAACCGCCGCATTCAACAAGCCTCCCGAAATCTCCAAAGAAGAACTCACACAATCCGAGCCTGAAGCGGAAGAGAAGACCGAAGAAAAAGAAATCGCATCCCGCGAACCCGTCGAGAAACCCAAGCCATCTTTCAAAGAAGGCGTGATACTCGAAAATGCCCGGGTAAAAACCGTCGCAACCGTCTTCGACAAAAGCAAATTGATCTGGGCTCCAAGAGTCGTCTCCATGGAGATGAGCGCCACCAAAAATCCCATCAGTCCTGAAGGAGAAAAACGCTGGGGCTTCAATTTGGACCTGCAAGCGAACTCAGACGACTACTGGCAAATCCAGGAAGATATCGCTCAGCCGATCAAAGTTCTGTTAGAAAAAGAAATTGGCAACATGCCCGAACGCGCGGGCGTCCAGCTCCGCCTGGATCTCGGAGAAGGTGTGAGCTACTCCCACCGCAGGAATGGAGCTCAAACCACAGCCGCCGGCTTCGTTCTCGCTCATGCCGCACTCAGTGGCAACCAACCGGACGGAACCTTCATCGGTGAAATCAGTCGTGATGGAAAACTCGGGGTTCCCAGATTTTTCTGGCGTTCACTGATCGCACTCACCGAGGAATCCGGAGGCGGCACCGGCGGCCGTCTCATTGTTCCCGCAGCTGCGGAACCATACTTCATCAACATGCTCGCATTGGAAAAACCCGAGCTTTTTTTCAAATACGAAATCCTGATCGCCTCCAGTCCGGAGGAATACATCACTCTCTCCACCCGCAAGGTTTCATCCGCTCATGAAGAGACTTATGCCAAGTTCAAGATTATCAGAGAAAAACTGGGAACCAACGCCATCGGTCCTTATCTGAACAACCGTTTCGTGCGCGAGCGTTTGCAAGAAATCGTGAATCAGGCACCTTACCATCTTTCCGCCAAGATTCTATACCTCTACGGAACACCAGCCCGGCCACGTTACCTCACCCAGGAAGCCCTCGCTGCCGAAATCTGGCGCAAAATCGATGTGGTGAACGACATCACAAAAATCGAAGATTTTTATGCTGTCACCTCCAGCCAGATTGGTAAGTTAAACGACCATTACGAAAGAATGCGCGGTGACCTTGATGCGATCGGGCGTTATGCCGACAGCCGCCATAGCGATCTCCTCCGCGATGCGAAAGAACTGATCACAGCCTTGCGCTCCTTCGGCAAGGCTTTCGAGGCCAGAGGCGAGATGTGGGAGAAATCAGATAAAATCGATCAAGCGCGCAGCGAGATGAGAGAGAAAAACACCGCGCTCCTCAAAAAACTTTCCGCGATCACCGGCGATCCCATGCCGAAGTAAATTCAGACGCCTGCTCTGGCCCGCTGCTCACTCATCCACGTGTAAAGCATGACCCACATGGCCAATGCCAATCCGAACAGCGGAATCTGCAGCAGCGACGGCAGCGAATAGAGTATCGCAACCAAGGGAATCCACACCGCCCAGGTCGCGAACAAAATCGGAACGATCACATCGCGATAATAATTCAGTGTGAAAAAACGACAGGTGTTTTTCAACGAACATCCTGCGAGTTTCCAATCGTAAAACCACGCCCCGATCGGGCCGGCGACGATGGGGTTGTAAATGAATTGATCGACAAATACCTTGGACGCAACCACCTGAAAGGTCACTTCGGTTCCAAACCAATGCGCTTGCATCCGATAAAAGCCGTCCACCATCAGCCCAACGCCACCCCAGAACGGAATGGTGAACAACAAGTTCAGACCGTTCGAGCGAAAGACCCGACCTTTCTGAAACCAGAGAACCCGCATGATTTCCGGAACCACTCCTCCCGCGACCGCCGCCGCAAGAGCCGAATAGCCATAACCCCAGGATTCTTTCAACGCCGCCCAACGGTTGAGGAATTCCGTCGTCGGAGGATAGAAATAGTATCCCAACACCAAAGCTAACATCACGCCCTGCACCATCAACGCCGGAATCACATTCGCCCGCGCTGCCCTCAAACCCGCCATCCACGGAGCTTCTCTTGTTTGATTTTCTGCAATCATCTGTGAAATAGGGCCGGTGGGGTTCGAACCCACGACCAACCCCGACTGTGTCGGGGCTGCTCTAGCTGTTTAAATAGGTGAGTGCTTTTGATGGATTTTTCCAACTTTTGAGTTTCCGCTCCATAAACAATGCCTCTGATTTTGTTGGGAATGAGCGACTGGCGACTATTTCCAGCGGCAAGCCTATGCGTTTTGTTGAATGAACAAAACCTGTGTTGTGCCGCAGGATTCGCTCGGACAAATTTTCAGTGCACCCAATATAGTAGCGTCCGCTGCTACCACGCAACATGTAAACCCAAGCCATTGTTTCTGATATAAGTAGGGCCGGTGGGGTTCGAACCCACGACCAAGGGATTATGAGTCCCCTGCTCTAACCGCTGAGCTACAGCCCCTTTATTGTGCTCCTGCAGGAAAATGATGGCTCTGGGACGAGCACTGAAGCAAGACTAAGGTTTGGCTAAATGGTCAAAAAACCGTTCAGTTCCTCAATCGTCTCGGCAAGGGCGTCGGCTTGCTGAAGGCGCTCCCGATCATGATACCCCCAGGTGACCGCGATGGATTTCATTCCGGCATTTTTGGCGGTATCCAGATCCATGGTCGAGTCACCGATGATGACGCAGTCTTTCGGAAGCACACCCAGTTGGTTTGCGATTTCCAGCGCACCCGTAGGGTCCGGTTTATGAGGCATGTCCTCCCGATTTCCCAAGATCACGGAGAAATGATGTTGAGGAAAAAGTTTTTCAACGATCTCCAGGGTAAATGCATGCGGCTTGTTAGATAAAACCGCGGTCTGCATCCCGCGTTCGGCGAGTTCGCCCAACACTCCGTGCATTCCATCCATCACGCTGGTGCCTGCAGGCCATGAACGGGCGTAGTCGGTTGCAAAATGTTTCAAGACACTGTCGGTGAGATCGAGACGTGACACGGTAACAAGCGCGCGTTGCACGAGTTTGATGGCGCCATCCCCGATGAAGCTACGTACATTCGCATCGCTGTGACCGGGAAGCCCGTGCAGTGCCAGAGATCGATTCAATGATGCCGCAATCCCTGGCAGAGACTCCACCAAGGTACCATCGAGATCGAAAATCCATACGCGCATGCCGGACTCAACCAAACCCGTCGCGTTTTGAACATGGTTTTCATGGTGAAAAAACGACTAAAAATATGCTCTGCATTCCCCATCCTCTGCTTTACGTTGCCCGCGTGTCGAAGGAGATGATTCAGCAATCGCAGGGCAGTTCGTTGTGGCGGGATGCGTGGCTTCGTTTGTCAAAAAACAAGCCTGCCCTCATCAGTCTCGGCGTTCTGGTCGTGATTGTTTTGGTCTGTTTTTTGGGGCCGTTTCTCGATGTTGTGAAAAGTCCGACGGCGATCAATTTGAAAAACGCTTATGCCTCACCTTCAGCCGAGTATTGGTTTGGAGCCGATCAGCTCGGGCGGGATTTGTTTTCACGGGTGCTTTATGGCGGACGCGTTTCACTGCTCGTAGGTTTCGTTGCCACAGGCGTGGCCGTGATGATCGGCGTGGTTTACGGAGCGATCGCCGGATATGTGGGCGGATTGTTGGATTCCATCCTGATGCGTTTTGTCGACATGATGTTCGCCCTGCCGTTTTTGGTTTTGGTCATCCTTTTCGCCCTTGTCGTGGATGCACCTTCATCGAAATTCACCGAATGGGTGATCCAAACCACAGGCTGGGCGCGTGACGATGTCGCCCCCATCACCACTTTGGTTCCGCTGTTTATCGCGATCGGAATGATCGGTTGGCTGACCATCGCACGCATCGTCCGCGCGCAGGTGCTGAACGTGAAAAATCTGGAATTTGTCGAAGCTGCGGTTTCCCTGGGTTTGAGTAGGACTCGCATCCTGTTCCGCCACATCCTTCCCAATGTGATTGGACCGGTGATCATTTACACCACTCTGGCCGTTCCCGGCATCATGCTTTTGGAAAGCGTGCTTTCGTTTTTGGGCATGGGCGTCAAGACTCCCAACTCTTCCTGGGGCACCCTGATCAAGGAAGGCGCCGATCGTATGGAAGTCACCCCCTATCTCCTGATTTTCCCCTCCTTGTTTTTCGCAACAACCCTGTTTGCATTGAATTTCCTCGGAGATGGATTGCGCGATGCGCTGGATCCCAAATCGTCCAAGGATTGATGTTTGAAGAACTTGTTAAAAGAGCGGTTGATGGATTGTATCCGCCGGTTTGCGAACTGTGTGGCGACGGACTCGCGGATGGCAAATCCCTCTGCGAACCATGCGAGTCAGGATTGCCACGCATGGTCAGTCCGTTTTGTGAAACTTGCGGTGAGAGTTTCGCAGGACAGATCGATGGCCCTTTCGATTGCCCGAACTGCAAGGAAATCTCTTTTCACTTTGAGTTTGCACTAGCGGCGATGGATCGTTGTGCTGAAACTTTGGATCTGGTGCATCGCCTGAAATACGGCAAGGAAATCCACCTCGCGGCGGAACTGGGAAAACTGGCAAGCGGGGTTTTTTCCGACCGTCGCTTTCAAAGCGCGTTGCAGGAAAAATGGTTGTTGGTGCCCGTTCCCCTTCATCGGAGCAGATTACGAACGCGTCAGTTCAATCAGGCGGAAGAAATCGCAAGAATCGTTGCACATGAATGCGAGTTGCCGATGGCGAACGTGCTCAAACGGATTCGGAAAACCGAAACCCAGACGCGCTTGACGCGAAAGCAACGGATGGAAAACCTGAAGAAAGCCTTTGCCTTGCGGAAAACCTGGCGTGGAGAAAAACCGGCGGTTCTGGCTCAAGCTCGCGGCGTGATTCTGGTGGACGATGTTTTTACTACGGGATCCACCGTAGATGCCTGCGCGCGGGTGTTGCGCAAAGCGGGAGTGAAACGCGTCGCGGTGATCAGCGTGCTGCGGGGCTGAACTTGCGCACAGCGCAGACCGTGGCTGCCTGACAAAGCGCGAGAGCGACAAGGGGCAGCAATCCGGATTTGAGATCCGCACCAATGAACCATGGATGCAACGGAGATTCCGGATTGAGCGCTTGGGTCATGGAGAAGGTTTTCAATGCCAACACCAGTCCGGCATGGAGGCCGATCGCATAACAAAGCGAATGGGTGCGGATGCGGCTGTAGGCGAGAATGATTCCAAGAAAAGTCAGAGTCGCGAACTCGGTTACGAAAAATGTGAGATTGGTGAAATGACCCAATGTGCTACTGAGGATTTCCAGACCGGAATACCATGCATAGGGGTCGGCGATTTCCATGCCGTTGGGTGGTTTGAGGAAATGCAGGAACGAAAACATCAGCGAGCTGCCGATCCATGCGGTGTTGAGCGAGCACGCGCGCAGCCACAGACCTAACAGCAATCCGCGGAAAACCCACTCCTCAATCACACCCGCACCCAGAGAGGGAATCAAAGCTTTGGAGAGAATTTTTGAAAACGATATGGCTTTGCCGTTCGGTTCGCTCGCTCCGCTGAAATGAAGAACCAAGGCAAGCGTGCCCAACGCAACCACGCCGATCATCCATCCTGTCCCGAGTTGCGCGCCGCGTCTCGCCCAGCTTTGCTTTCTCAGAGCAAACTCCGCACGATTTCCGCGATCCGGAACCCGTTTCACCCGACGAATCAAAAACGGCAGCAATACAAGTGCTGAAACCAGCAAGCAACGGCTGAAGTAACGATCCGGCTTTGCTTTCTGGGCGGATTTCGCGACCGACTCCA
>CBFGOP010000020.1:0-30604 GCA_965650415.1 uncultured Prosthecobacter sp.
TGTTAGGTAGGGTACCATCACCGAGGACACCGCGCCAAGCGTAAGGACATTGACGCATCCATTATCACATCGTTTCACGCGGCGCCCTCGGCGATGGCGCCCTACCTTTAATCTTCCTTGAATTTTGAAACTCGGAGTTTAGAACGCTTCCATGTCTCGACCTTTCACTCTGAAAACCAACATCGCGCTCGGCATCGTCCCCACTCATCTCGGTTTCATCGCCGCTCTCGTCCCGGACTCCAACGGTTGCCTACCCCGCGAAGCCGATGGCCGCACGGCCGTGGTTGCGGAGATGGATCGAATTTGTTCGCTCTCTCCTGTCCGCCCCACTTGCGTTCAGGTCTCCCTTTTCCCCGGCACAGGCGAAGCCGACATCGCCGATCTCGTAACCGGACTCAAAGCCCTGAATCTCGACGTCCACCTCATCATGATGGTCGGCGGAGCCAACCCGATGAACCCGGCAGACGAAGACGCCGTGCTCGCGCAACTGGTCCCATCCCTCAAGGCCGCCATCGCCCACGGCGCGGTCACAGTCGGCTCCACTTCCATCGAAGAATGGATGAACGGCCCTGTCGATATGGATCTCGACACCGCCATCGCCCAAAACGTCAAACTCCATGTCCGCGCGGTCAAGGAATCCGGATTATTGGATTCCAACATCACCTCCTGGCACATCGAATTCCTCCGCCCCGGTGAATTCAAAACCTTCACCAACATCCAACGCGGTGCCGCTTTCATCAAAGCCATCAACCAGGAACTCGGTCGCGATTACTTCAAACTCCTTATCGACTCCGCGCACATGGGCGACTCCGGCCTCTCCATCGAGGAAAACCAACGCCTCATCACCGAACTCGCTGCCGCAAACCACATGGGCATTTTCCATGCCTCCGCCAAAACCACCCGCGGTTGCCTCAGTACCGACGATGGCTGGATCGGCGCAACCCTCTTGGCCGCAGCCAAAACCGGGAAACTTGAAACCGTTTTCGTCGAAGCCTTCCGCCACGACGACCCCGCATTGCAACCGCTCCGCGATCTTGAGCCCGGCCATGGAGTCAACACCACCGATGGCCGTTCCTACACCGAGCTCATCATCGATGGACTGGTCGATGTCGCCCACCGCCTCAACAACCTGCAGGCACGCGGCTATTTAAAATAAATCTGCGGGCATCACCCGACCCTATTTTCCAATAAATGGATAATTTTTATCCATAACCCGACCTTGCGAATTTAAGTATCCACGCGCAAATTCCGATTGATATGAAAACTTGGTCACTTCTTGCCCTCAGCTTCGCCACCCTTCTGCCAGCCAACGCGCAGAACAAGAACGAATACATTTCGATCAAAAATGAAGTCCGCCAAGCTATCGCGCGAGGCAACGCATGGTTGGCCGAACAACAGAAGGAAAAAGGTTACTGGGACGATGGTGGTCTACCCGCCTTCACCGCCTTGGCTCTGACCGCCGCTGTGCGCGATCCCAATCTCGAGCTCAAAGACGGCAAACTGCCGGAGCACATCCAAAAAGGTTTTGATTGGTTGCTGCTTCAACAAAAAGAAGACGGCGGCATCTACAACCGCGGCTTGAAAGTTTACAACACCGCGACCTCTGTCACCGCCCTTGCCTCTGCCGGACGCAAGGAATTTGAGGCCGCTATCGTCAAAGGCCGCCGCCACTTGGTCGGTAGCCAGTGGGACATCGGTGAAAAAGGAAAAACCGACAACAAGAACGACGGCGGCATCGGTTACGGCTCCAAAGATGACCACACCGACATGTCGAACACCTACCTCGCTATTGAGGCCATCGCTCTTTCCGATAAAATCATCGAGGACGGAAACTACGCCGACGAACCCAAACTCAATTGGGACGCTGCCCTGACTTTCCTCTCCCGCAGCCAGAACCTCACCGCCACCAACGATCAGGACTGGGCCTCGGATGATCCGAAAAACAAAGGCGGATTCATCTACACTCCCGGAGATTCCAAAGCAGGAACCGATACCACCGCCGACGGCAAAGTCGCACTGCGTTCCTACGGTTCCATTTCCTATGCAGGCCTGCTTTCCCTCATCTACGCAAAACTGGAGCCCGGCGACCCGCGCGTTGTGGCCGTCAAGGAATGGCTCGGCAAAAACTATACTGTTGATGAAAATCCCAACATGGGCGCCGAAGGTCTTTACTACTACTATCAAGCAATGGCCAAGGCTCTCAACGCAGCAGGCATCGACAAACTCAAAATGGCCAACGGCAAAGAAGCCGACTGGCGCAAGGATCTCGCTGGAAAACTTCTTTCCTCACAACGTGAAAACGGTTCATGGGTCAACGACAACGGCCGCTGGATGGAATCCAACCCTGTGCTCGTGACCGCATACACCGTCATGGCTCTTGAGGAACTTTATAATTCGATTCCTTGATCGGAGATTGATTGCATTTCAACAAACAAAAACGGCCTCCATCCGGAGGCCGTTTTTCGTTGGGAAAGTTCAATCCTTCAAACCTCACGCAGGCCAGTGAGTCAGATTCTTCAGCAACGCCAGGCGACTCTCAATCTCCTCGCGTGAAATATGTGCGAGTCGGTTTGCTGAGAATGCCTCACAGGTGAACGAAGCGACCACGGAACCATAGACCACAGCGCGGCGGATATCATCGAAGCTGTATTCCGTTTTTCCGGTGGATGCGAGATGTCCGGCCAGTGCACCGAGGAAGGAATCTCCCGCACCGGTCGGATCGGCCACTTCGGTTAGAGGAAACGCCGCGCAGCGGAACAGATCATATTTCGCGCCCGGCAGGGTGAATTCGGTCGCTGGCGAACCTTCCGGATGTTTGGAAAACAAGATGGCTCCGAACTCACCCAGCTTGATGATCACGCTCTTCGGTCCTTTGTCCAACAGGCGCTGACCCGCAAGCATCAGGTTGGAGGTTTTGCAGAAATCACGTGCTTCGGATTCGTTAATAACAAGAAGATCGATTTTTTTCAGAACCTCATGCAGTTCGTCGTTCGCGATAGTGATCCACAAATCCATCGTGTCCGCCGCAATGAACGGCTTCTCGGCCGTGAGCTGCTCGATCATCTGCAACTGATTGATCGGGTGCATGTTCGCCAATACCACGACGGGAGCGGATGCCATTTCAGCCGGCACTTTCGGCGTCCAGCTCTCCAATACGTTGATTGCGACCGAGAGGGTGTCGCGATCGTTCATGTTTTCATGGTATTCGCCGCTCCAGGAAAAGGTATCGCCATCCGAACGCTCGAGACCGCTGGTGGAAATGTTTTTGGAAGCGAACAGGTCGAGATGCTCCTGAGGAAAATCTTTTCCGATGATCCCGATCAGATGGACCGAAGGTGCGAAATAGGAAGCCGCGATCCCGGTAAAGGAGGCCGAGCCACCCAACAGGTTTTTCCCTTCGGCCACGGGAGTTTTGATATGATCGATGGCGATCGAGCCGCCGATAAGAACTGAGGATGCTGCTGACATGCACGGTTTCTAAGTCTCAAATTTCAAAATTCAACTTTCAAATGAAACTCCGGACAAGATCCCCGGACACCGCCACTTGATGAAAGTATCTCGATTGAAATTTGGCAGTTGCCCGAAGCGTAGGGACATGATGCATTTCAAAACGATGAAACTTCTCTCTATCCGCCAGCTTTTCATGGGTGTTCTTGCCGGAGCATTGTTTTTTTCAACTGCCGCTCTCGCGGAAAAACCCGCCAACAAAAAACTCATCCTCATCGCTGGCAAACAAAGCCACGGTCCGGGCGATCACGAATTCAATGCGGGCTGCATGCTTTTCCAAAAATGCCTCAAGGACATCCCCGGCCTCGATGTTGAGGTTCACAACAACGGTTGGGTCAAAGATGATGCCGTTCTCGAGACTGCGGATGCCGTGGTCATCTACGCAGACGGCGGAAAAGGACACCCCGCCCTGCAGGGAAACCGTCGCGAACTCCTCCAGAAAGTCGCCAACCGTGGCGGTGGCATCATGATGATGCATTACGCGGTCGAGTGCTCTCATGGCGAACCCGAAACCGGTGATCTGTTCCGTGACTGGATCGGCGGTGCCTATGAAACCAATTTTTCCTGTAACCCGATGTGGGAAGCGGATTACAAAAAATTTCCCCAACACCCCATTTCACGCGGTGTAGAGCCCTTCAAAATCCGCGACGAATGGTATTTCTCGATCCGCTTTCCTGCGGAAATGAAAGGCGTGCAATCCATCCTCGTTGCCACACCGAGTGACGAAACCCGCGACGGCCCTTACGTTCACCCCAAAGGTCCTTACGAGCACATCCAAGCCAGAAAAGGCGAAGAAGAAACCATGATGTGGTGCATTGAGCGACCCGATGGCGGTCGCGGAGTCGGTTTCACCGGAGGCCATTTCCACAAAAACTGGGCGGATGACAACATGCGCAAGGTCGTCCTCAACGCCTTGCTCTGGCTCAGCAAAGTCGAAGTTCCTGAAAAAGGTGTGGAATCAAAGGTCACGGAGGAAGACATGGCCGCGAATCTCGATCCGAAACCCGCACGGAAGAAATGAGTCGCGGCAAAGGCATGCTCGTCGCCTTGCCCGAGCGTTGGGACGAGGCCTGTTTTGCAGTCCCAACGGTCCGCGCTCTTTCCCGCTGCGGAATCCTCGGCGGCATCGTATGCCTCGAGCATCAGGAAAGGTTTTGGAAAACGGTCACGGATATTTCCTGTTTCACCTACTCACCAAAAATCCGCCCCGGCATTCTCGCTGAACAAGTCGGGAATGATTGGGAGGCATCGCTGTGCTGGGAAAACTCGATTCCCGCCAAAGCCTTTTTGAATTCCAAACTCCAGCGACGTTTGGGACCCGAACTGCCCGAACTCAAAAAACTCCTGACTCATCCGCTTCAGTCGCGGGAAAAACCCACTGAACACCGGGTCCGCCTCTATCTCAACACAGCCGAGCAGTTGGGCATCGACGTCAACAAACCCGAGTATTTCATCCCCGCTTCCATCGGTGTTCCGGCAAAACCGAAATCCGTCCTGCTTTGCCCGGACTCCGACTTCGGGCCCAGCCATGAATGGCCGCTGGATCGATGGCAACTGGTTGCCGAATCTCTGTTAGAAAAAGGAAAGCACCTGACCATCGCCGGTGGAATCGGGGCACGGAAGCTTGGTAAAATCCTGCTCAACCGCATCGGCGGTGACGCGGAATTTTTCCACGCAACCCCTTTGGGCGCAGCCATTCCCACACTGGCCACTTTCCAGTTGATCATAGCGGCCGACAGCTCTTTGCCCCATCTCGCCGCTTATACAGGCGGCACCTGCGTCACCTTGTTCGGTCCGAACGACCCCCAATGGAAACGCCCCCTCGGCAAACAACACGTGGTCGTCAAACACCACACCGAATGCGCCCCATGCCTTTCCCCGAAATGCCTGCTCGACTCCCGCTGCCAGACCGAACTCTCAGCTTCCAAAGTCCTAGCCGCAATCCCTAACAGTTTTTAATTTCGAAGTTTATCCTTTGATCAGCATCCTCGCACCAAACACCAGCAGCACGACTCCGAAAATCCGCGTAAGGGTCTGATTGGAAAGGGACCTCATCAGGTCGGTTCCGAACCAGGCCGCGACAGCTGAGGCGGCTCCTACCAGCAGCACGATTTTCCAGTCGATCAGATGCTCTGCTTTGGTCGCATTGTTCGCCGTGGAAACCGCAGAGGTCACCACAATCACCGCCAGAGAAGTTGCGACCGCCTTCTGCTGCGCAAAACCGAAAAAGGCAACAAACGCCGGCACCATTACGATTCCTCCCCCCACACCGCACAGAGCACCCAGCAAACCTGCCACCAACCCAATAACAATCGCGATCGCAATGATTTTCACAAACCCAAGCTGAATGGCGGCCTGCAAAAGTTCAATAGGTGAGTTTAGTGTTTAACATTTAGCATTTAAAATTTAATCAACCCCATGCGCTCTGGACTCATTCTCAAGCTTTCCTCCCCTGATCACCCGGGCATCGTTGCGAAAATCGCTTCTTATGTCGCCGCGCATCAGGGCAATTTGATCGAATTCAGCCAGTTCTCCGACCAGATTGGAAAAAAGTTTTTCGCACGTCTGGAGATCGATACCACCGAACTCAATATCGATGTGGAAGAGTTCAAATCACACTTCACTCCACTAGCACAATCTCTGGACGCCAACTGGCATTTCCGAAATCTGCCATACAAAATGCGCACAGCCGTGCTGGTCACAAAAACCGATCACTGCCTCAACGAGATTATCTGGCGCGCGGAACTTAACGAACTCCCCATCGAAATCACCTCGGTCATCGGCAATCGCGAGAACTGCCGGCCGATCGCCGAACGCTCAGGCCTGCCCTTCCACCTCATCGATATGGATGGAGCCAAACGGGAAAACGGATTCGATCAAATCCGCGAATTGCTCATCGCCCAAGACGTGCAGCTCATCGTCCTTGCACGCTTCATGCAGATTCTGCCCGCAGCTTTCTGCGAGGAGTTCTCCGGAAAGATCATCAACATCCATCATTCTTTTCTTCCCGCCTTCATCGGTGCCAACCCCTACCGTCAAGCCTACGATCGCGGCGTGAAACTGATTGGCGCCACGTGCCACTACGTCACCAACGACCTCGATGCCGGGCCCATCATCGAACAAGAGGTCGAACGCGTCCACCACTTCCATTCCCCTGGAGACCTTGCCCGACTCGGCCGCCAATGCGAACGCATCGCACTCGCCAAAGGCATCCGTTACCACGTGCACGACCGCACCCTCATCGACGGCAATCGCGCCATCGTTTTCCCAGATTAGATTTTCGGCACCGGGCCGATCGTTCCACCCTCGATAAACTCTCCAAACGTGAAGTCCTGTTTGAGATCCACCACCCCACGCGAGACTTTATCCGCCCAGTCCAACATTCTTTTGATGACGGGATCGATCCTCCATCGGATATGGGTGATCTCAGGAAAACACCAGGAATACGCCATGTCGTCATCGTCGCAAATCAATGAAATATCCCTCGGTGCGATGATGCCTTTTTGTGACAGATAGTCTTTAACAGAAATGAAAATGGCGGCCTCCATAACAAATAGCGCCGTGGGTCGGGTGTGTTGGAATAGGGAGTCCAGACAACGATGCAACCCCTGAGGCGACTCTTCCCATTGAGGCAGATGATAAGAGCCGGTTTTGATCCCATGCGACTCCAGCTCATCCAAAAAGGCTTGCTCAAAGATGGCAGGTTGCGGCTTCCGACGCTCCTCACGCGCAAACATCACTATTCTCCGATGTCCATGCCCAATCAATCTTCTAACCGCTTCGGTCATGGCCGGGATTTTTTTCACACTCATCGCCGCAATCGGCAGCCCGCTCGCACGACCGAATTGGGCAAAAGCAGGTATCTCCTCTTTTGAGAACCACTCCAAAATCTCTCTGGATCCCGATGTGATCACCCATGCATCCGCCTGCTCTTTCTGAACCATCGCCGCGACTCGTTTCACATCCATGCCCAGCTCTTTCATTGATTTCGGCGCGTAGAACGGGATGTAACCTGCCTGCTGCACACGTGACATGACTTTCAAATGATCCGAAAACATCATGTCCCGCTCCTCATACAGCAAAATGCCGATCCGCAACGATGATCTCTTTTTCTTTCTCGTATTAACAATTTCACAACGTTTTCTCTCCCCCTGCCCACTCAACAAACCTTCGTGCTCCAACTGCTCCACCGCACCCATCACCGTCTTGGGACTTACCCCCAGTTCCTTGGCAATACGATTCACCCCGGGCAACCTGTCCACTAACCTTCCGGCCTGAATCTCACCCCGCAAATAGTCCGCTAGCTGCTCCACTGCTGTCTGTGCACGAAAAGGTTTCATTCCGCGCAAACTGTTACCCAAGAGATAACAGAAGTCTAGACCGAATCAATTCCACCCCAAACCAGCTTCATCCACACCCACCGCAGACTCATCTCTCCCTTCATATTTCGTTGCCAATTCCACCCATCCGCGCCTAGTTTCCCTCCCCCAAAGCAGAAATTCATGAACATCGCCGTCGAAAAACAGCCGAAATGCATCGCCATCCTCAACGTCGAGGTCCCTTCCACCGATGTTGCCGCCAAGCGCGCCTCCATCACCTCCACCTACGCGTCCCAAGCCAAGATCCCCGGCTTCCGCCCCGGTAAGGCTCCGAAAAACGTCATCGAAAAACGCTTCGGAAAACAAATCTCTGAGGAACTCACCGAAACTCTTTTCGGCGAAGCCTGTGACAAGGCGCTCGAAAGCGAAAACCTCAAGGTCCTCGATTTCGGTTTTCCCGACAATCTCAACGAGCGCCCCGACGGCTCCATCGCCTTCGAAGCCCGTCTCATCCTCGCTCCGGAATTCTCTCTGCCGGAATACAAAGGCATCGAAGTCAAAGCCCCATCGACCGAAGTGTCCGACGAAGAGCTCAACTCCCAACTCGATAGCATTCGCGAGCGTCTCGCCGAATTCGAAGACATCACCGATCGCGCCGTCCAGAACGACGATATCGCCGTAGTCGATTTCACCACCACGGTTGATGGCAAATCCATCACCGAAGTCATCGGCGAAAAAGGCCAATACCTCGCCAAACGGGAAAACCACTGGCTGCCCGTCAAAGCAGGCTCTTTCCTTCCTGGCTATGCCGAACAATTGGTCGGAATGAAAACCGGCGATCAGAAAGACGCCAAAATCACCCTCGACGATACCTTCCCTTTCGAGGAACTGCGTGGCAAAGAACTCACCCTCCATACAATCCTGCAAGGTATCAAAGCTCCGAAACTTCCCGAGTTGAACGACGAGTTTGCTGAAAAACTCGTCCCCGGAAAAACCCTCGAGGACATCAAATCCCTGATCCGCGAAAACATGGGCCAGGAAAAATCCAAACAGATCAACGAAGTCAAAGTCTCCCAAATCGTCGAGAAGTTGAACGCCTCGGTGAATTTCGAACTCCCGGAGGAAATCGTCCAGCGCGAGACCCAGAACCAGGCCAACGCCCTCGTGCAACAAGGCAGCCAGCAAGGCGCTTCCGATGAGGATATTCTGAAACAACAGGACGAGATTTTCTCGGTCGCCACCAAACGCGCCCTCACCAACCTCCGCACCAATTTCATCCTTCAGGAAATCGCCGCCGCGGAAAAAATCACGGTCTCCGACGCCGACCTGCTCGCACATATCTCAAAAATCGCCGAGCAACGCCGCGAGCCGATCAAAAAAGTCATCAAAGACCTCCAGAAAAAACGCCAGATCCAGTCTCTCAGGAACTCGCTTCTGATCGGTCAGACGATTGACTTCCTGATCGAACAAGCCAAGGTAGTGGAAGTTTCCCCAGAAGAATTGGAAGCTAAAACAGCTGAATAACCATGAATCTCTTCCCGCCCTCCAACAGCGCTTCGTCCCAGTCTCCCAAAAACAGCTACTACGTCCCCATCGTGATCGAATCCGATGGCCGCGGCGAGCGCTCGTTCGACATCTACTCGCGCCTGCTCAAGGACCGCATCATTTTCATCGGAACCGCCATCGACGACTATGTGGCCAACTCGGTCATCGCCCAGTTGCTTTTCCTGCAGATGCAGGATCCCAAAAAGGACATCCACATCTACATCAACAGCCCCGGCGGTTCCGTCACCGCAGGACTCGCGATGTATGACACCATGCAATTTCTCACCTGCGACGTGAACACCTACTGCATCGGCATTGCCGCTTCCATGGGCTCCGTGCTTCTCACCGCCGGGACCAAAGGCAAACGTTACTGCCTGCCGAACTCCCACGTGATGATCCACCAGGTTTCCGGCGGTGCCCAGGGCACCGCTTCCGATGTCGAACGCACCATCGGTTTCATGTTCAACCTCAAGAAACGCCTCAACGGCATCCTCGCCCACCACACCGGAAAAACCGTCGAGGAAATCGAACACGATTCCGACCGCGACAATTACATGTCCGCCGAAGAATCCGTTGCCTACGGCCTCGTCGACAAAGTTCTCGAATCCCGCAAGCAACTCCCCGACGCGGTCAAAGCCGAACTCGATAAGAAAGACAAGAAAGACTGACCTCTTTCTTGTTAGAGTTTAAAATTCAAAGTTTAAAGTTTCCATGGCCCGCGCATCCAATCTCACCATGTGCTCTTTCTGCGGAAAGAGTCACTCCGAGGTCAAAAAACTCATCGCCGGTCCGGGTGTTTACATCTGCAACGAATGCGTCGATGTCTGCAGCAACATCCTCGACAAGGAACTGAATCAGACCGATGGCAGTTCCGGGAAAAAACGCAAAGGCAAGGGAACTCATACCCGCGAGGAAATCCCCACCCCCGCCCGACTCCTTGCCGAGCTCGATCAATACGTGATCGGACAGGAAGTCGCCAAACGCGTGCTCTCGGTGGCGGTTTACAACCATTACCTCCGCCTCAACCAGGACAACCTCTCCGTCTCCGCGGAATTCAACGACGTCGAAATTGAAAAATCCAACGTCCTGCTCCTCGGTTCCACAGGTTCCGGAAAAACCCTGCTCGCCCGCACCCTTGCCCGTGTGTTGGATGTCCCTTTCTGCATCGTCGATGCCACCACCCTAACAGAAGCCGGTTACGTCGGTGAGGATGTGGAAAACATCATTCTCCGCCTCCTTCAGGCTGCGGAATTCGATGTCGAACGAGCCGAACGCGGCATCATCTACGTCGATGAAATCGATAAAATCGGCCGCAAAACCGAAAACGTTTCCATCACTCGTGATGTTTCCGGTGAGGGAGTGCAGCAAGCCCTTTTGAAAATCCTTGAGGGAACCGTATGCAACGTCCCTCCCCAAGGCGGCCGCAAACACCCGCAACAGGAATACATCCAGGTCAATACCGAGAAAATTCTCTTCATCTGCGGAGGTGCCTTTGTCGGCCTCGAAGACATCGTCCGCCGCCGCCTCGGTTCCAAAACGCTTGGTTTCCACAGCGATCGCCAAAACAACGAACTCGAGGAAAATCAATCCAAAATCCTCGAGAAAACCCTCCCCGAAGACCTGCTCCACTTCGGCCTGATTCCCGAATTTATTGGCCGACTCCCCATCATCACTGCACTGCGCAAACTGACGGAAGAGGAACTCATCAAAATCCTCACCGAGCCCAAGAACGCTTTGGTCAAACAATACGGCAAACAGCTCGCGCTCAACAACGTCAAACTCAACATCACCCGCGACGCTCTGCGTGCCATCGCCAAACAAGCGGTCGAACGCGGTACGGGTGCCCGCGCCCTACGCTCCATTTTCGAAAAACTGATGCTCGATATCATGTTCGACGTCCCATCCCGCGGCGATATAGAGGAGGTTGTGATCAATCGCCAGGTGGTCGAAAGCGCGAAAGCGCCGACCATCAAGCGCCGCAAATCCAATTCCAAGGAAGACGCGGCTTGATCCCTTGCGCACAGGCCAAACCCAGCGTTCTGGATCAAAGGCTTTCGTGGATTTCAGTATCGAAGCGCGAATCGACGGTGATCCGCTACACTGCGTGTTTTTGGTTTCACCCGCACGATGATTGCCAGCATCATTTTTCCTGAAATTTCGTAAACAAATCTCATTTCTGGTGTCGCCAAAAAAATCGACATCCGCTAAAAACCCGCCACCCATACACCTACGACATTCCTATGATCGAAGTCACCAACATCAGCAAACATTTCGGAGCCAAAGTCGCCGTCGACCAGCTTTCCTTCACGGTCGCCAAAGGCGAGGTTCTGGGTTTCCTCGGACCCAACGGCGCGGGAAAATCCACCACCATGCGCATGATCACCGGCTTCATCCCGCCCAGTTCAGGGGATGCGAAAATCTGCGGAATCTCCATCACTGAAAATCCCGCCGAAGCAAAAACCAAAATCGGTTACCTCCCGGAATCTGCCCCCCTCTACCATGACATGACCGTGATCGGTTTCCTGAAATTCTGTGCGGATGTCCGCAAACTCTCCGGTGCCGCCAAACGCGAAGCGGTCGATAAAGCGATCGAAACCTGTTTTCTGAGCAACGTCGCCCACCAGTCCATCGACACGCTCTCAAAAGGCTACCGCCACCGCGCCTGCCTGGCCCAAGCACTTCTTCACGACCCAGAAGTTCTCATCCTCGACGAACCCACCGACGGTCTCGACCCCAACCAGAAATACGAGGTTCGACAACTCATCAAGCGACTGGGAAAAGAAAAAACCATCCTGTTCTCCACACACATCCTTGAGGAAGTCGAGGCGGCATGCACCCGCGCCGTGATTGTCGATCGTGGCAAAATCGTCGCCGACGGAACACCGGCCGAGCTCATCAAGCAAGCCCCCAACGGTTCTCTCACCGAACTTTTCCGCAAACTCACCACCACCGACACCGCCGCTTAAGTTTAGTAACTCCACTCTTCCACTGATTACTGCTCACTGATCACTAGCCACTTCCATGAATATCCTATCCATCTATCGCCGCGAACTGAAATCCTACTTCGCCCAACCCACCGCTTACGCAGTCATTGTCATTTTCCTGATCAAATCTCTCGGCCTCACTTTTACCTTCGGTCAATTCATGCGCATCGGAGATGCCTCTCTCCAATACTCGTTCTTCTTCTGGCATCCTTGGCTCTACATGCTCATCGCACCAGCCTTGGGCATGAAACTCTGGGTGGATGAACAACGCAGCGGCACCATCGAGCTCCTCGGAACCTTTCCTCTTTCCACTTGGTCAGCCATTTTCGGAAAATTCCTCGCTGCAGCCACCGTTACGCTTGTCGCCCTCGCGCTGACCTTCCCCATCGTCATGACCGTGAACTATCTCGGCGAACCCGATAACGGTGCGATCTTCTCCGGCTATCTCGGATCTTACCTTGTCGCCTGCACTTTCCTCGCCATCACCATGCTGGTCTCCGCTTTCACCCGCGATCAAGTCATCTGCCTCATCGTTTCCGCAACCCTTTGCACCTTGATGGTCCTATGCGGATATGAACCCGTCACCCGTGAACTCGCCAAAGCAACTTCACCAGGAACTGTCGAAGCCGTGGTCGCTTTCGGTGTCTGGGATCACTTCTCCTCACTCAACCGCGGACTCTTCCGCCTCCAGGACTTCATCTGGTTCGCCAGCTTCATTTCCATCTGCCTCGTCGGAACCTCTACCATCCTCTCCGCCAAACGCGCATGAACTCACAACCTCTTCCTTGAAAGTTGATATTTGAACTTTGAAATTTATGAAGACTCCCATCTCCCGCGCCGCCCTCGGAATCGCCGCCCTCATCACCATCGCAGTTCTCGCCAACTGGTTGGTATCGCTCACCCCGGCTGGAAACCGTGGAATCGATTTCACCGAAAACCAAGTCCACACCCTCTCTGATGGCACCAAAGCCATCCTCGGAGAACTCGATACCCCGGTCGTGATCCGCTACTATGCCTCCCGTAGCAGCGACTATATGCCGGAACAACTGAAGGTCCACATCCGCCGGGTTGACGATCTCCTCAAGGAATACTCCAATCTCTCGAATGGCAAACTCCGCATCGAAAACTTCGATCCCCAGCCGGACACCGATGCCGAAGACTCCGCAAACCTGGACGAAATCTCCGGTCAACGCATCAACGATGACAACCTCTACTTCGGCATGGCTATCTCGGCACTGGATAAAAAAGTCACCATTCCTTTCCTCAATCCGGAAGAGGAAACGATGTTGGAGTATCAGATCTCCAAAGCCATTTCCGAAGGCACCACTCCCGTAAAACCCGTTGTCGGTATCATGTCGGCGATGAATCTCGCCGGCACTCCCGCCATGATGCTCGTACAGCAAGCCCAGCAACCCTGGGTGATCTATCAGCAACTCAAGCAATCCTTCGAACTTCGCGACCTCGGAATGAATCCCGATAAAATCGATCCGAAAGTGATCAAGGTTTTGTTCCTCTTCCACCCTGCGGATATTTCCAAAGAGACCGAGTTCGCCATCGATCAATACCTTCTCAGTGGCGGAACCATCATCGCATGTCTCGATCCCCATTCCGTAGCCGCTCAAATGACCGGCGGTGGCAACCCAATGATGGGGCAGCCCGGAACTCCAACCACCTCGACACTTCCAACCCTCCTCTCCGCATGGGGCGTAGATTTCATCTCCGAGAAAACCGTGGCCGACCCTGTCCATGCCACCACCTTCGGCGACGGTCGCAGAGGTGTTGCCGTGCTAAGCCTTCCACAGTCAGCGATGCCTCAGGATGACAGCATCATCACCAAAAACCTCGAATCGGTCACTCTCTTCCTGCCGGGCGCTTTCCACATCACCGCCAAAGATGGCATCAAGGCAAAGACCCTGATCCAATCATCGGCCTCCGCCGGTTATGTCGATTCGATGAAAGCCTCACAACTCGATCCCTCGCTCGACACCAATGTCAAACCCGAAGGCAAAGCTCTCGATCTCGTGACGTTCCTGAGTGGCAACTTCGATACCGCCTTCCCGGATGGAAAACCGAAAGCCCCCACCGAGGAAAACGCACCGCAGGAAAACGAAACGTCCGGGGAAGCGCTCAAAGCATCCGCAAAACCCGGTAATGTGTTTCTGATCGCCGACACCGATGCCTTCTATGACCGCTTCGCCTACAGCATTCAGAATTTCGGAGGCATGCAGGTTGCCAACCCGATGAACGGCAACTCTCCCCTGCTCTTCAACATCATCGATCAAGCGGTGGGCTCTCCTCACCTGATCGGCTCACGTTCCCGCGCAGCCACTCTGCGCCCCTTTACCGTGATTCAGCAGATGGAGGCGGAGTTCGACAAAAAAGTCGGCAGCAAAATCAAAGAGCTGAACGCCAAGCGCGAACAAGCCCAGCAGCGTCTTCAAGAGCTGCAGATGCAGCGTCGGGATTCCTCCTCGGTCAAGCTGACTCCCCAGCAGCAGGCGGAATACGAGAAGCATCTCAGAGACGAAATCGAATACGCACGTGAAATCCGAGACCAGGAAAAAGGGCTCCGCAGGCAGAAAGACCAACTCGCCGGCAACGTGACTCTGCTCAACGTCGCGGTCATGCCCGCCATTGTGATTCTGTTCGGACTCTCGCTCTACATTCAGCGCCGTTCATCCACCCGTGCCCGTTAACGTCGATTCACTCAATACACGAATTTCCAACCCACTAATAAGATGAAATCACGCACCATCATCATTCTCTGGATTACTGCCCTCCTCCTCGGGATTTCCGTTTACGCTCTGAAAAAATCCGCAAGCAACTCCCACCAAATCAGCACCGAACGTTCTCAGGGCGACAAGCTGATCGAAAACTTTCCTGCTGAAAAAATCACCAGCATCGAACTCACCTCCGCCGAGTCATCCGTCACCTTGAGCCAAAAAGACGGGACATGGATCGTCGCCGAACGCGATGCCTACCCTGCGGAAACTCACAATATTCTCGAACTTCTCCGTACGATTACCGATCTCAAGGTCACACACACTATCGAAGCCGGACCATCGTTCGCTCCTCGCTTCGGAATGGATGAATCCTCATCGGATCCCGCCCAACGCGGCATCAGCGCTTCTTTCAAGGACGCGGAAGGCAACATTCTGACCACCATTTCGTTTGGCAAAAACCTCGACTCCGCCGCATCCTCCTCGCCCATGGGTAAGGCGCCTATCGGCCGTTACGTCCGCAACCACGCAGACCCATCAGGCTTCTATGCGGTGTCCGAACTTTTCCCGACCCTCACCACGAACCCGCAAAACTGGCTTTCCGAAGAATTTTTCAATATCGAAAAAATTCAGAGCATCGCCCTCACCCAACCCGGCTCTGACAAAAACGAATGGGAGATCATCCGCGATGACGAGAACTCGGAATTCAAATTCACCAAAGCTTACCCGGGTGTGAAAATCGATCCGAATGCCACCTCCCCACTCAAATCCCTTTTTTCCTACACACGCTTCGACGATGTTGTGCCCGCAGCCGAAGTTGAGAAACTTTCCAATCCGGAAAAACGGCAAACCGCAACGATCAAAACCTTCGAAGGCCTGACCTATACTCTTCAAATCCAGCCCGCCAAATCCGACAACACCCAGCCAGGAAACGAATCCTATCTGCTCACCGTCAAAGCCAGCGGTGAAATTCCTCAAGAACGCAAACGCGCGGAAAACGAAGCTCCAGAGCTTGCACAGGCCGCTGACAAGGCTTTTGCAGATCGCAAACAAACTCTCACCAAGATGCTGGAGCAAATCCGCAAGATTGAGAATCGCACCTTCAAAGTTGGCAAATTCACGGTTGAGTCCCTCCTCAAATCCCGCGCCGACCTCATGGACAAAGGTCCAGGCCCCCAAGCCCAACCCGGCAACAGCGGAGCTCCCGCCTTTACCCCACCCATTTCCATCCCACAGCGGTAGGAATATTTCCGAACTTGGAGTCTGACGTTTCCATGGCTGGACTTATCTCCAAGCTCGGCATTCGAATCCCCACGACCATCCCACGGCCCTGAAAGATCTCCTGGATTGTATCTACCCGGAAAAATCCTTTGCGCACGCGAATGACGCCATTATAACAAATCAATCCTGCGGCGGGGTGTATTGATACATCCATGTCTCAGTCAGGGCACCTTTGGCGTCTTTCAGGAAAAGCCTGATGTTCACCGGCTCCTTGCCTTCCACCTTGAGATCGAAGTTGCAGCGCCAAGTATCTCCTCCCACCACGGGACGTGCGGCGGGATGGGTGATCTCTCCGCGCGATGTGGTGATGACCGGCTCGACCTTGGTTTCCCATGGCAGTTGCTCAAAGCGCCCGCCTTTGAAATCGAGCACGAATTTCCGTGAAACGGATTTTTCCTTTTCTCCGGGAATCCCGCCTATCCCGATGCGGGTGGCAACCACTTTCGCATACTCCGGCTGGATCGGCGGCTTGGCTCCCCAATGCAGGCGATATCGGAAACGGCGTTCCTGTCCGGCTTTGAACGGTTCTGCGGGATTCCAGAAAGCCACAATATTGTCAAACGTCTCGTCAGGTGTCGGGATCTCGGTGAGCTGGATCTGGCCTTTGCCCCACGCATCGAGAGGCTCCACCCACAACGAGGGGCGTTTGTGATACATCGCGCCGTCGTCAAGGTAGTGATCGAAATCCCGATCACGCTGCATCAAACCGAAACCTTTGGGATTTTCATCGAGGTAGGAATTGAAATGCAAGGAGGCGGGATTGACCAAAGGTCTCCAGATCCATTCGCCGTTCCCTGTCCACATCGCCAGACCATCCGAATCATGGATCTCCGGACGCCAGTCGTCCGCCACCCGCTTGTCGTTTTCCCCACACTGGAACATCGAGGTCAGGGGTGCGATGCCAACCCGCTCGATCTCCTTGCGCGGATAAAGCGTCACATCCACTTCCATCACCGTCAGATTTCCGGGCGTAATCACGAAGGTGTAGGCACCGGCCACCGATGGACTATCTAACAGAGCATGGACTTTGAGCGTGGTCGATTTCGCATCGGGTTTCTCAAACCAGAATTTCCTAAAATCAGGAAACTCCTCAGCTCTCGGCAATGCCGTATCCACCGCCAATCCACGCGCGGACAATCCGTATTGTTTGGTCGAGTCCACCGCGCGAAAATAACTCGCCCCGAGGAACGCAAACATATCCGCGTTCTTGTCAGGAGAAACCCCAACGCGGAACCCCGCGAAACCGATCTCACCCGGATCTTTCGGAACTTTCAAACGCGGCCCAAAGGTGAACAGATCCTTCGAGTAATGAATCATCTTGGCTTTGCCGTCCACAACCTCGTGCATGGTCACCGGATGGCGGAAGAACAATCCGGGATGGAAAAAGCGCAATTCCATATTCCGGTCCTTGCCTCTCCACAACGCTTGATCGGGTTTGAACTTGATCGACTGATAGGCATCGTAGTCGAGATTGTCGATCCAACTCGGAAGTTTTGCTGGCGGAGCCACATAGGCTTCTTGGGAAATCCGTTTGGCCTCATCTCGCAGCCACTCGATATCGAAGGCATGGGCCTTCTCGGATTCGGCTTGGGAATGAATGGGGAAAATACCGAAGAAAACAGCTGCGCAGCAGCAAACGAGATTTGATTTCATATAAGCAGTAAGGAAGCTTCTATCCTATTTTCCCAACCCTGCAACACCAGAGAAAGCCCGCCTCAGAAACCGTAGATCCAGCCAAGTGTGCCACCCCATCCCTCCGTGGAGCTCGATCAATTACCCCTGTTGCCACCACTTTTCGCCCAAAAATCGGTCACTTAAAACTAGCCATTTTCCCTCCGGCAAGCTTCCATAGCCGCCCCGTGACCAAGCACCGCACAGACGACCTCCGTATCTCCGGCATCAATCCCCTGATTTCTCCGGCAGTCCTCGCGTACTATCTGCCCATCAATGAACAAGCCGCGGAAGTGGTTCATTCCGCCCGCGCTCAGGCAGATGCTATCCTAAACCTTCAGGACGATCGCCTCATGGTCGTCGTCGGTCCCTGCTCCATTCACGACCCCGAGGCCGCCCTCGATTACGCCGCCAAACTCAAGGTCGAGGCGGAACGCCTGAAACAAGACCTCTTCATCATGATGCGGGTCTATTTTGAAAAACCCCGCACCACCGTCGGTTGGAAAGGCCTGATCAACGATCCTGGTCTCGATGACTCCTTCGACATCAACCGCGGCCTGCGCGTTGCCCGCAAACTTTTGCTCGACCTCGCCAACATGGGCGTCTCCTCCGCCACCGAGTTCCTCGATACAATCTCCCCTCAATACATCGCCGACCTCATCTCATGGGGCGCAATCGGTGCCCGCACCACGGAATCCCAAATCCATCGCGAACTCGCCTCCGGCCTCTCCATGCCGGTCGGCTTCAAAAACGGCACCGGCGGTTCCATCCAACTCGCGCTCGATGCCATCCTCTCTGCGTCCCGCCCGCACCATTTTCTCTCGGTCACCAAACAAGGCGTCTCCGCGATCGTTTCCACCACCGGCAACAAATCATGCCACCTCATTCTCCGTGGCGGAAAAACCGGCCCGAACTACGAAGCCGAACACGTCGCCGAAGTTGAGAAAATGCTCACCGAGCAAAACCTGCCGCTCTCCATCATGATCGATTGCTCACACGGCAATTCGAACAAGGATTACCGCAACCAACCGCTCGTCGCAAAAAACATCGCCAACCAGATCGCCGCCGGATCCAAAACCATCACCTCCGTGATGATCGAATCCAACTTGGTCGAAGGAAACCAAAAGCTCCTCCCAGACCTCACCAAACTCACCCGCGGCCAATCCGTCACCGACGCCTGCATCAACTGGGACGACACGATTGAAACCCTGGAGGTTTTGGCCGAGGCGGTCAGAGACCGCAGAAGCAAATGATGAGGCAAATGCCTCTCGCAACTGGGTTTAAAATCGGAAAAACCCTAGCTCCGTCAACGAGGTTTCTCTGCGTGTTATTAACCTGATCTCTTATACCCTGGTCGGACAATTAACCACCCGGCTTTTGAGATAGATAAAGCCTCGAACCGCCGTAAGATGCAGGTCTTCCTGACCGGAATTCTTTGTTTCAACCATGAAGGGCTATTTTCCACTTTTGATCATTCTGGCCATTCAGCCAGGCGATGCCGCTGAGGAAAAGATCTCCTACGCCCGCGAAATCCTGCCCATTTTGTCGGAAAACTGCTTCTTCTGCCACGGCCCTGATAAAGAAAACCAAAAAGCCGACCTTCGTCTGGATGTTCGCGAAGACGCGATCAAGGCGTTGGCTTGGGACCCGGAAAAACCCAAAAACTCGGAAGGCCTGATCCGGATTTTCACCACCGACAAGGACGAGGTCATGCCGCCTCCCGAGTCCCACCGCACTCTCACTGAGGCACAAAAGGATCTTCTCAAGCGCTGGGTCGAACAAGGTGCGGAGTACGAAGCCCACTGGGCTTTTGTGACACCACCCGCAACCATTCCCGTCCCAAAATCCCGGTATGAAAGCTGGCCGAAAAATTCCATCGATGCCTTCATTCTTTCGCGCCTCGAAAAAGAAAAACTCAAACCCAGCCCCGCTGCATCCCCCGAGCGTTGGCTGCGTCGCGTGACCTACGACCTTATCGGCCTTCCTCCCACCCAATCCGAAATCGACGCCTTTCAGAAAGACCCCTCACCTGCCGCACGTGAAGCGGTGGTGGACCGCTTGCTCGCATCGCCGAAACATGGCGAAAAAATGGCGGTCTCATGGTTGGAGGTCGCGCGCTACGCAGACTCCTTTGGATACCAGGCCGACATCGATACGAACGCATGGCCGTATCGCGATTGGGTCATCGATGCTCTGAATAAAAACCTGCCCATCGATCAGTTCATCAGCGAACAACTCGCCGGTGACCTTTTGCCAAACCCCACGCGCGATCAAAAACTCGCCACCGCCTTCAACCGCATCCACCGCAAAACCAACGAAGGCGGATCGGTGCCGGAGGAGTTCCGCCAAGACGGGATGTCCGACCGCGTTCACACCGTCGGCACGGCTTTCATGGCTCTAACGATGGAATGCGCACGCTGCCACGATCACAAATACGATCCCATTTCCGCCAAGGACTACTACTCCATGGCCGCGTTCTTCAACAGCATCGATGAATTCGGTCTCATTCAAGGCGGCGACTCGCGGGGCACGGTTCTGCCCCAACCCGCACTCCAACTTCCGACATCGGATCAGGAAACCCAACTCTCCAGTCTGGAAAAATCCATCGAGGCCGCCGCCAACGAACTCAGCAGCTATCTCGTATCCGCAGGGAACGCTTTCGATTCATGGTTATCCTCTAACAAAAAATTTCCCTCTCCTGAACTCGTTGGAAAATTCTCCTTCGAAACCGAAAACAAAGGAGAGCTGATCAACGATGCCGATCCGAAAAAATCCGCCAAAACCGGCGGCAACAAACTCACTACCGGAAAAACCGGCAACGGCATTCTCGCCGATGGCGACAGCCTGACCTCATTTCCGGACTTCGGCATCAAGCATGCCGATCAACCGCTCTCCATCTCACTCTGGCTCAAACCGGGTGAATCGCACAAACGTGCCGTGGTGTTCGCCAATACCTCATCCTTCGATATTCCATTTTCCGGATACGAACTGCTGATCGAGGAAGGCCGACTCACCTGGACACTCGCCCGCGAACTCCCCGGTTGCGCCGCCTCCATCACCACCACCCAAACCATACCGGTTGGTGAATGGACGCACGTCACCGTCACCAACGACGGATCGCGCAAGGCCGCAGGATTGAAGATCTTCATCAACGGCCAACTCGCGGAAACCACCACAGCACGAGACAACCTCACCCGCGACTATCACATCGGTGATGGCCTGAAGTTCACCGCGCGCGGACGTGACATCGGTTTGCGCGGCGGAGTCATCGACGAAGTTCAGATCCACAGCCGTGCGATCACTTCTCTGGAGGTCGCCGCCATCCATGCGGGAAAACCCATATCGGAAATCCCCGCCGCCCCGGAACAACTGCGCGAGTTTTACTTTTCCGCCATCGATCCGAAAGCCCGGGAACTATCCGGGAAATTATCCGCGGCCCGCGCAGCATACCGTGACGCTGAAAAATCGGTGCGTGAAATCGTCACCATGCGCGAATCGGAAAACCCCGTTCCCGCCTACATCCTCGCACGCGGCGACTACACATCGCCCACCGAGAAAGTGGAACGAGAAACACCCGAGTGGTTACCGCCTTTCCCCGCAGACCAACCCCGCAACCGCCTCGGTTTTGCGAAATGGCTCGTTTCTCCAGATCACCCGCTCACATCCCGCGTGATGATCAACCGCATTTGGCAGGAAATCTTCGGCAAAGGTCTTGTTGAAACCTCAGACAACTTCGGCCTGCAAGGATCACAACCCAGCCATCCAGAACTGTTAGATTGGTTGGCACGCGATTTCATCCGACACGGCTGGGATCAGAAACGCGCGATCAAACAAATGGTACTTTCCGCCACCTACGCCCAGGACTCTGTGGCAAGCGCCGAACTCCGCGAACGTGATCCTTCCAACACCCTACTCGCCCGCGGCCCATCGCGCCGACTCACCGCCGAGCAACTGCGCGATTCCGCCCTCGCCCACTCCGGCCTGCTCTCCGCCACCGTCGGCGGACCACCCGCCAAACCCTACCAACCCGATGGTTCGATGTGGAAATCCATCAACAACTTTCTCCCCGAATACAAACACGATAAGGGAGAAAGTCTCTACCGCCGTTCCCTCTATACCTTCTGGCGCCGCACCACCACACCTCCGAACATGACCTTGTTCGACACCTCCACCCGCGAGGTCTGTTCAACCCGTCGCCAAACCACAAACACCCCGCTCCAAGCATTGGTCTTGCTCAACGATCCGCAGTTTGTCGAAGCCGCCCGCAAACTCGCAGAACGCATCATGAAACACGGCGGCACCACAGACGCATCCCGAACCACCTGGGCTTTCCGCGAAGTCATCGGAAACACCCCAACCCCGCAACAAATTGAAATTCTAACAGAGCTGGTCACCGAGCAACGCGGTTTCTTCACCAACAAGTCCTCAGATGCCGACGCGCTCCTGAAAATCGGCATCTCGCCAGCCGACGAAAATCTGGAAAAAACCGAAATCGCCACCTTCACCACCCTCGCACAGGCTCTTCTCAACCTGGATGCCAGCATCATGCTGCGTTGAAATAAAAAACCTACGGATTATCCAATCATGCCAGAGAACATCATCACGATCCGACCTGCGGTCGAGTCAGACATCGGGATCATCGTTGATTTCAACATCGTACTCTGCCGGGAAACCGAGGCGCGCGAGCTGGATCGATCCATCGTCATGGAGGGAGTCAGGCGCTTCGTTTCGGAATCTAACAGAGGAAGATATTTCGTGGCCGAGATCGATGGCGAAGTGGTCGGACAAACCGCCCACACCTTCGAGTGGAGCGATTGGAGAAATGGCGAGATCTGGTGGATCCAGAGTGTATATGTGCATCCGCTTCATCGCGGTCGCGGTGTTTTCCGCGAGCTCCTCAACCACATCAGACAACTTGGTGAAAATGATACGGACTGCTGTGGCATCCGGCTCTACATGGAGCGGGAAAACCACAGCGCGCGTGAAAGTTATTCGCGTCTCGGCTTCAAGGAAACGGGTTATGAAGTATTCGAATCCCTGTTCACCTCTTCAAACCACACCGCCATGCCTTGACACGTTCCGCAATCTGCTCTCGTCTCAAGCCGCCAACATCATGAAACACACACTTCCTATCATTATTCTCTCCGCAGTTTTCTCGGCTTTTTCCACCGCACATCCTGAACACGGGGCCGCACCCGGAGATGCTCCGCAAGCCGCTTATCAAACCGGAAATGGCGAATGGACTTACGAGGTGGTTCCCAACTGGGACAAACTCCCCGATGGTGCCGATGTCGGCCCTACCCACGGTGGAGTGGTCGTCGACAACACCTCCGGCCTGATCTATGCCTCAACCGATGCCGCACACGCCGTGTTGGTTTATCAACCTGACGGCAAACTGGTGAAAAAAATCGCTCCCGAATGTCAGGGCTTTCACGCCATGGACATCGCCACTGAAGATGGCAAAACCGTTCTCTACGGCGCCCAACTCGGCGGACCGAATCCACTGCGTGTCTGCAAGATCGATACCGATGGCAAATTGCTGCTCGAGATTTCCGCCAAAAACCACCCCGATCTCGAGGGTGGCTGGAAAGGCCTCACCAGTGTCGCCGTCGCTCCCGATGGATCGATTTTCTGCTCCATGGGCTACGGCTCACAACTCATCCACAAGTTCGATGCGACCGGGAAACATCTCAAAACTTTCGGGGGGCGCGGAGAAGGACAACAAGTCCTCACCAAAGCAAGCCACGGTCTCAAAGTGGATCTGCGCTACGACGCTCCACGCCTCTTGGTCTGCGACCGCGAAAACCGCCGGCTTTTCCACACCACTCTCGAAGGTGAGTGGATCGGTGAATACGCCACCAACCTCCGCCGCCCCTGCGCGGTCTCGATTCTCGGCGATTTCTGCGCGGTAGCCGAACTGGAGGCCCGCGTCACCATCATCGATAAAAAAGGCGCTCCGGTTGCTTTCCTCGGCGATAATCCGGATCGCAAACAATGGGCCAACTTCAAGGTCGAGCGCGCCGATATGAAACCCAATATTTTCACCGCTCCACACGGCCTGTCCTTCGACAAAGACGGGAACCTCTATGTGGAAGATTGGAACAAAACCGGGCGTATCACCAAGCTGAAAAAGATCCAGCCCTGAGGCTCAACCAAATCCAACCATGTTCGAGATCACGCGCCGCCACTTCCTCTCGAAGCTCTCCACAGGCATCGGTGGAGCGGCGCTTGCCTCCATGCTCCCGCAACGGCTTTCCGGCGCATCTTCCGTTGGGGAAAAACTCTTGGCCGATCACGCACCGAGAGCAAAACGGGTTATTTACCTGTTCATGTCCGGCGGTCCGTCGCACATGGATTTGTTCGATTACAAACCTAGGCTGAACGAACTCAACGGCCAGCAGCTTCCCGATGAAGTACGCCGCGGCCAACGCCTCACCGGCATGTCGGGCAACCAAGCCTCGCTTCCCCTCGCTGGCTCTCAGTTCAAATTCGCCCAGCACGGAAAATCCGGGGCATGGGTTAGCGAGCTGCTTCCACATACGGCAAAAGTCGTAGATGATCTCTGCTTCGTGAAATCCCTCTGGACCGAGGCGATCAACCACGACCCCGCGATGACCTTTTTCCAAACCGGATCGCAAATCGCGGGTCGACCCTCGCTGGGTTCGTGGGTCACCTATGGCCTTGGTTCGGAAAATGAAAACCTCCCCGGTTTTGTCGTGCTGGTAACCAAAAAACCCACCGACCAACCACTCGCCGCCAGGCTTTGGGGAACCGGTTTCCTCGACTCCCGCTACCAGGGCGTGCGTTTCTCCTCCGGAAAAGACGCGGTGTTTTATCTCTCCAATCCGGATGGCGTTTGCCAATCGGGTCGACGCGCGCTGTTAGACAAACTTTCGGAGCTGAACAAAATCGATTTTCAAAACGAACTCGATCCCGAGATCGAAACACGGATCGCTCAATACGAAATGGCTTACCGCATGCAAACCAGCGTACCGGAAGTCACGGACATCGGCGGCGAACCCCTATCGATCAGGGAACTTTACGGACCCGATGCGGAAAAACCCGGCACCTTTGCCGCCAACTGCCTGCTCGCCCGTCGCTTGGCCGAGCGCGGCGTGCGTTTCATCCAGCTCTATCATCCGGGCTGGGATCAGCACAACAATCTGCCCAAAGGTATCGTCAAACAAACCCAGGAAACCGACCAAGGCTGTGCCGCACTGATCATGGATCTGAAACAGCGTGGCATGCTGGAAGACACCCTTGTTGTCTGGGGCGGTGAATTCGGACGCACCGCTTACTCACAGGGCAAACTGACCAAAGACAACTACGGCCGTGATCACCACCCGCGCTGCTTCACCGCTTGGATGGCAGGCGGCGGCGTCAAACCCGGGATCACCTACGGCTCGACCGATGACTACGGCTACAACATCCTCGGCAGTGATGGCCAACCTATCGACCCCTCGAAGGAAAAGTTCACTCCCGGTGCCGTCCACGTACACGATTTCCATGCCACCATCCTCAACCAACTCGGCATGGACCACACCCGCCTCTCTCACATGTTCCAAGGCAGACGTTTCCGCCTGACCGATGTGCACGGACATGTGGTGAAGGATCTTCTTTCATAACCGGTCTCACCCGGATCGCACCAAGCTCCTAACTTCAAAGTTCATGAGAAGCCTCATCTCCGTTTTTCTCTTCCTCCTGATCCATCAAGGTTTTGCAGCCGGTAAAAAACCCAACATGCTGGTGATTCTCACCGATGACTTGGGCTTCTCTGACCTGGGTTGTTACGGTTCGGAAATCGACACGCCGAATCTCGATCGCCTGGCTGCGAACGGACTGCGGATGTCGCAGTTTTACAATACCGCAAAATGCCACTCGTCCCGGGTCAGCCTTCTAACAGGTCGCTGGTGTATCCAGGCGGGTGATATCAAGATGGACAAGGCGGTCACCATCCCGGAAATTCTCGCTCCCGCCGGCTACTCCACCGCAATGACTGGAAAATGGCATCTCGACAACCAACCCACCGACTTCGGATTCCAGAAATTTTTCGGCCACCTCTCCGGTGCCTGCAATTACTACACCGGGGACGACACCTTCCGCCTCAACGGTCAAAAATGGGACGTTCCGAAAGAAGGTTTTTATACCACCACCGCGAACGTCGATTACAGCCTGCGTTTCATCAAGGAAGCTCGCGATGAGAAAAAACCCTGGTTTCTCTACCTCTCTTTCAACGCTCCCCACGCACCACTCCAACCGTTGAAGGAGGATTACGAAAAATACCGGAAACGCTATGACAAAGGTTGGGACGAAATGAATCGTGCGCGTTTTGAAAAACAGAAACTAGTGGGCATCATTCCCGCCGATCTCAAGCTATCCCCACGTCCCGATCACATTCCTGCATGGGATTCCCTGAAACCGGAAATCCGTTCATGGGAATCGCGACGCATGGCCGCATACGCTGCGCTCATCGATCGTGTGGATCAGGAAATCGGCCGAATCATCAAAGACCTCGAAGCCGCTGGTGAACTGGACAACACCCTCATCGTTTTCCTCTCCGACAATGGTGCCTGTCCATACGACCGCAGAAACAGGGGAATCGAAAACGAACCGTATGAGCCTACAACTTACTGGACCGACAGCACAGGCTGGGCGTGGGCGCGCAACACGCCTTTCCGCTACTACAAACAAAACCAATACGAAGGCGGTATTTCATCCCCCGCCATCTTCCATTGGCCTGCGGGCATCACAGTGAAAAAAGGTTCGGTCACGGACACGCCTGCGCACCTGGTCGATCTCCTGCCAACTTTCGCCGAGATCGGTGGCGCGTCGATTCCCGATACCTTTCCTAACAGAAAACCAAGTCCGATCGCAGGAATCTCCCTCGCGCCGGTCTTTTCTGGAAAATCCATCACTCCCCGTCCACCAATCCACCTGCTTTACGGTAAAGATCGCGGACTGCGGGATGGCGATTGGAAAATCGTTTCCCTTCGCGGTCAGGCATGGGAGCTTTATCACATTCCATCGGATCGCAGTGAAGTGAACAACCTCGCGGAAAAACATCCGGAACGCGTTGCGGAAATGGTGGCGAAGTGGAACACGATCGCCGAGAAAACCATGGGGCTCGAACCCGCGCGCATTTCAACGGAAAAACCTCATCACAAACACCAGGAGTATTCCAATTACTCGGGCGACAACGGATCAGACACCGGTTCAGCCAGAGGCAAAAAGAAGTAACGCTCATGATCCTCACCAAGACAGTTGTCCTGCTCGTCATCTCGAATATCTTCATGACCTTTGCCTGGTATGCCCATCTTCGTGATCTGAAATCCAAACCCCTGCTCATCGCCATCCTCGTCAGTTGGTCGATCGCGTTTTTCGAATACCTCTTCCAAGTCCCCGCCAACCGAATCGGCCACACGGCCTTGTCCTTGCCACAGCTCAAAATTCTCCAGGAAGTCATCACGCTTTCCGTATTCATTCCCTTCGCGGTGTTCTACATGAAAAGCCCGCTCACGATGAACTACCTTTACGCCGGTATCTGCATGATCGGTGCCGTATATTTCATCTTCAGGCCGCAGTGAAAACCGAAGCCCGACACTTCTCCGGATAAACACATTACGGTCTTGTGTCTTGTGTCTCCAACCCTTGTGTCTTATTTCTTCTGTATGAAACACTTTGCCATCACGCTGCTTTTTACCACGGCATGGCTTTCTGCCATCGCCGACGAAGCGCAGAAACATCCGATTAAACCGCTGCTTTGGAAGATCGAAGGCGGAGACCTTAAAAAACCATCCTACCTCTTCGGCACCATTCACCTTGGAGGAGGCCCGCTCAGTCAGCTTCATCCCGCTGCGGAAAAAGCTTACGGTGAAGCCGACTTCGTCCTGACGGAAATACCCATGGATGCGAAAACCCAACTTGGTATTACCGCTGCGGTCATGCGCAAGGACGGAAAAACGCTCACCGAGTCAATTGGCATCGATATGACCACTCAGCTTGATGAGGAGCTGAAAGCTATTAATCCGGCTTTCAACTCCAAATTATTTCAGCCAATGAAAACCTGGGCCATCGCCATGAGCTTGCCCATGCTCGAAGCCCAACTGCTTGGTGCCACTGCCATCGATAAAATGATCTGGGACAAGGCGGTCAAAGATCAGAAGAAAACCGCCGGAATGGAAACCGCAGCCTTCCAGATGAGCGTGTTCAATTCCTTGACCGAAGAAGAGCAGATCCATTTTTTATCAGAGAATCTCCGCATCATGCGTGAAGATCGCAAAGCGGGAAAAAACAGCATCAAAGAACTGATTAATGCATATGTCGAAGGCGATGCCGAACTCATCAAAAACATTATTGAACAATCGATTGATGACATAAGGAACGGAGCGCACAAGGAGCTTGGTCAAAAAATCTTTGATCAATTTCTTACCAAACGCGATGCCAGCATGGCCGCAACCATCGGTAAACATCTCAAAGCCTCACCCGAAACCGTGCATTTCTTCGCCGCCGGCACCGCCCACTTCATCGGCGACACCAGCATCCGCAGTCACCTCGAAAAAGCCGGATACAAGATCACGCGCATCGAAGAGTGATTCACGCCTTTCTCGAAGTCCGGGTTTTTTTCAGGGAGGGAAGAGGAACGGGAGAGAGGAGAATTTGATAGGCTGGGACGTCTATCCCTAGACGTCCATATCTGGCTCCCGAGCTCCCTCCCCTCTTCCCTCCCTGTCTTAAGAAAGCCTGCCCCACATCAGACAGGATTTACTCCTTGGCTTCCACCAAAACCTCCCCACTCGTCGGAGCTTTGAGCGTGGCCTTTCCTGTTAGTAAACCCTCTTTCACCAAAAACCCATCGGCGGCAATGAGAGTAACGGCACGCCAGGGATCCTTGTTGAAAAAGGAATGCCCCTGTCCAGTGGCGATGCGGAGATCGATGCCCTTCGCTCCCAAGTTTTTCCATTTTGTATGAGCCGTATCCCAACCTTTTTTCCATTCGTCCTTGTCACCGAAAAAGACGATGGCGGGTGGCAGATCCGCTTTCAGGTGGGAGAGAATGTCGATCTCCGGATCGGTTTTGTCCGAGGCCTCGAAAGCCGGATTGAACCACAGATAGGCAACCACGCTGGTATCGATGTTAGGATCCGCCGGATCGTTGAGACCAGGATTTAAGGTGGCGAGTGCACTGATGTGGCCGCCCGCACTGCCGCCACCGGTGATGACGCGTGCGGGGTCGATCCCAAGCTCATCCGCGTTTTTCTTGAACCAGCGGATCGCGCTCTTCGCATCGGTGACGCAGACACGTTTTCTCGATTCTCCATCAGCCAGTTTATCGATCTCTTTTTTCCCCAGCATCCGGTATTCGGCGGTGGCGCACACCAAACCACGGCTCGCAAAGTAAGCGCAGGCGAAACGGAATTGCGACAAGTCACCACCCCGCCAACCTCCTCCGTGAAAAAGAATCATCCCAGGAACCTTGGATGTTTTCGGATCATGCACCGGCGGAAAGAAAATTTCCATCTTCCGCTCCACCCCACCCGAGGTTTTGTAAACGTAGGGTTTACCGGGTTCACCCTCGAACTTCGCGGCATGCACCGCAGCAGAACAAAGGATGAGACCAATGAGGGGAAATAAGCATTTCATGAAACACTACTGAAACGGATTGCAAGGGCTGGGCAAGGATTAACCACGGAATGCACGGATTATGCGTATCCACACTCACCTTTGAAATTTTTACAACTTTCATCTGTATGGCGAACGCAAAGTCCAACACAGCGCTCCGGCTCCCATTCCTTGTATTCCCTGCATTCGGTGGTTAAATTTCATGATGGAAATATTACTCAGCTGCCGTAAGACATCCTGAAATGAAACTTATTGCCTCCTTCTTCAGCATCGCCCTTCTGTTTGCGCTTCCTGCATCCGCAGCGGATAAAATGAAAGCCCTTATCGTCGACGGGCAGAACAACCACGCGGTCTGGCCGAAATCGACCATTATGATGAAACAATACCTCGAAGAGAGCGGCTTGTTCGAGGTCGAGGTCGCACGCACGAAGTTCATTTCCAATTTCAAACGTGAGGAATCCTGGCTGCCACTTGCCGGAGTTGGTGAAAAAGAGAGAACCGATAAACCCCAACCCGATCCTAGTTTCTCGCCCGACTTCTCCAAATACAAAATCGTGGTCAGCAATTTCGGTTTCGGTGCCGCCGATTGGCCGGAGCAGACCCGTAAGAACTTCGAGGAATACATGAAAAACGGTGGCGGCTTGGTCGCCGTGCACGCCGCCAATAATGCCTGGGCAAACTGGCCGGAGTTCAACAAAATGATCGGCCTCGGTGGCTGGGGCGGACGCAATGAAAAATCCGGTCCCTACGTCTATTACGATGCCGAAGGAAAAGTCGTGCGTGACGACAGCCCGGGCAAATGCGGAACCCACGGTCCTCTTGGCGAGTTTCTCATCACCATGCGCGATAAGGAGCACCCGATCACCAAAGGCCTGCCGGATTTCTGGATGCACAGCAAAGACGAATGCTATTCCATGCTCCGTGGACCTGCGGAAAACATGACCATCCTCGCCACCGC
>CBFGOP010000021.1:0-29410 GCA_965650415.1 uncultured Prosthecobacter sp.
CTGATCACATGTGGGGTTGCCTGGTTTTCAAGGCAGATATGATATTTGTAAGGGATGATGGCCTCAGCTTTGGTTTTGATTTCGTTATGTCCGTAGCCAAAAAGATCGATTTTATCTTTGAAATATTCTTTGAGCTTTATCGAGAAATTGTATCGGATTTGGTGAAATCCTGTCATTTGATGTGCTGCAGAGCCTTTGTTGGATGCGATCATCGATATCGATTTGGTTTTCGACACCTTGTCATTCATCAGCATCTGATCGTAATTATACCGATCATCATAACGAAAAATACTTTCACCGTGACCCGCATTGATCATGAATGGCAAAAACGGTAGAGTTGCGGTATTTTTTATCTCAAAAATCGCATGAGGTGAAAAATATTTCGTAAACTGATTCAGGAAAATCTGATCATCGAAATATGAAGTCACATGTGGCAGTTCAGCCGCCAGAAAAAATACGTTTTCAGGTGAAACGCGGGCTGATTCTTGGGTTGAATCGATATCATCAATAACGACCCAATAATCAGGATCGGTGATATCTTCATTCACAAAAAACTCACAGTTTTTCCATATCTTACCTCCATTTGGCAACAACTTTGAAATCGACGTGTATCCTTCGCTATCCTTAATCGAAGTGGATGGCCATCCAGCGATAGAAACTTTGATTTTTAGAAGCATAAAGAGCTCAGTTGATAGATGGGATTCTACTCAATGACTTGGAATGAGCATAATGAGTGAATTGGGGCATGCAGCGCATGATCGTTCGGGCCAAACCATAACTTGGGAATAAATACCAAGGCATTTGGGTTCAACATGGCCGCAGTGAGACTGAATGTGCTATTTGAACACACCAGAATGCGCGCATGGCGCATGACACGGTGCGAATCATACCCATCAATATGATCCAAAAACATGGCTTGCTTGAAATGTGGAGAAACCGCTTCCCGAAGATTCACCTCGATAGGCGAGTCGGATAAAATGACGATGTTTTCAACTAATCCTCGGAATTTTTTAATCAGTTGAATGAACTCTTCATCTGAAACCAAGTGAGCAGCGACGTTGACGTAGTCTCCACGCCGAATATGAATGCATAAAAAAGACTTTATGACGTCGTTTGGCAGAATTTTGCCAAGTTTGTCGCCATGGGTATCTCGAAAAATAGTTTGGATTTCTTTTCGGACAAGCGCCTTGAGCCCCATTTCCAGGAGCTTTGGTCCATCAGCAATGATATCGACATCTTCTGACACATCATCATTCAAGGTTTCGAATGATGATTGAGGTAATCCAAATTGATCCAGTTGCCAGAACCAGTGCGTTAACTCACCGGCATTGCCTACCGTCGCTATCTTGGAAGCTCTGTCGAAATATCTCAGATCAGCATATACTTCTCGGCCCGATTGTTTCAGAGAAAAGTAGGCTGCCGCTTGAAAAATCTGCGTGCCCATACCTCCGGCAAAAACAATTACGGTCGGAAGTTCCTTATTCGAAGGCTGCGATATCGCAACCTTGAACTTACGTTTGAAAATATTTGTAATGAACTTCACGATTCATTTTCGAAAAAATGTTACAATCCTAGTTTTCAAGCATAGAGACAGCTTGAAATGGTCTCGATATCCGTCTCGGAAAGCTCCGGATAATTACCGCAGTAGAAACCGTTATCATGTAAAAAGTCTGTTCCCGGAAGATCATAGCTTTCACTGACATATTTTTTATAAAACGGCTGGCGTTGCATATTACCGGCGATCATGGGTCTGACTTCGATACCCGCACCGGCAAAACGGGCCAGGTAGTGATCTCGGAGTTCCGGAGTCTTGCAGATCACAGGGATCGCAAATGTGGAGAGTGTGAGAATGTGGTCATGATTCAGGAGCACGAGCTCATCGTTTTCCTTGATGATTTTTTCCAGTTTCAAATAGGTCTTTTCGCGACATTTGATATTTTCATTCAGAAATTGCAGCTGGTATTGACCGAGAAATCCGGTGATTTCTGTGGGACGCATGTTGAAACCCAGATCATAAAAGGTGTATTTCGCCTCAAATTCCGAATCGATGTTGTATTTGGTTCGCCACTTGTGCTGTTGCTTGGCGGTGAGATTCCTGTCCCAGCCATTGGCGCGGACAATCCGTAGCATTTCCGCAAGATCAGGATCGCTGGTACAGATCATTCCACCTTCGATGGTGGACATGTGGTGTGCGACAAAGAATGAAAAGCTCGCACCCAAGCCGAAGTTTCCTGCCCTACCGGCGCTGAGCTCCGTTCCAAGCGACTCGCAATTGTCCTCAATCAGGATGATGTTTTTTTCACGGCATAACTCCTGAATCTTTGGCATGTCACCTGTAAAGCCCAGAACGTTGGTGATGAACATGGCTTGAATGTTGGTTTGTTCGAGGCGTTCTGCCAGATTGCAGGACATCACGTTCAGCGTAAGATAATCACAATCGATCGGAACCGGAACCAGTCCCATCTGGATGATCGGCATGGTATTTGTGGACCAGGTTAACGCTGAGAAACCAACCCGATCACCATCTTTAAGGCGTCCTAAATTCTTCAGAGCCTGCAGCATCGCCAAATTGGCACTGCCTCCGCTGTTGAATAAAACCGATTCCTTACAACCCTGAAATTCCGAAAATTTGCGTTCAAATTTCAAGCACTCGACGTCCATGCTGAGTCGGCTGGCTTTCAAGATGAAATCGGATAAAGCAACTTTGGTTTCATATTCATTAAGAAACGCATTTTTCATCAATGGGATCATGGAGTCTCCTTTGTTTTTTTATAAATTTCAATCATCTGACTGATACCTGATTTGAGAGATATCTTTGGTTCGAAACCTAATGCCCGCATCCGGCGAGTGTCCATACATTTTCTGAGCATACCATCCGGCTTGCTGGAGTCCCAGAGAATATCCCCGGTGTAGCCGACCGAAGCAGCTATCATTTCCGCGAGCTCTTTGATACTCACGTCCGTTCCCGGTCCGATGTTGATGAATGCCTCATCATGGTAATTTTCCAGCATGAACAGAATCGCCTCCGCCATATCATCGACGTGCATGAACTCCCTGCGCGCGATACCGGTGCCCCATAAGGTGATGTTGGGGTTGTGGTTTTCTTTGGCATCCACAAATCTTTTCACTAGTGCTGAGAGCACATGCGAATGATTCAGATCAAACGAATCATTCGGCCCATAAAGATTGCATGGCATCAAACTGATGCTGTTGAAATGGCTTTGTTTCTTGAGACCTTCCAGCAACTTGAGACCGGCGATCTTTGCGATCGCATAACCCTCATTGGTCGGTTCCAGCTTGCCTGTCATCAGCAAATCCTCAGTCATGGGTTGAGGGGATTCTTTTGGATAGATGCATGAACTACCTAAAAAAACAAATTTTTCGACCCCATGTTTTACAGAGGCATCAATCACATGGTTTTGAATTTGGAGATTATCCAGAAGGAACTTTGCAGGGTTCTGGATGTTGGCCTGAATACCACCCACTTTCGCAGCAGCAAGAATCACGATCTCCGGTTGATTCAAAGCGAAAAACTGGTTCACCGAGGCCTGACATGTAAGATCCAATTCACTACGAGCTGCGGTGACGATATTTTCAAAGCCTTTGTTCTTTAACGCTTTCAAGGTAGCGGCTCCAACCATGCCTCTGTGGCCTGCCAGATAGATTTTAGAATTTGATTTTACAGTCACGATATTACGCTCGTGATCATCGTGATTCTCGCTTTCAGGTCTAGCCTTTTTCCCGAGGAAATTCACCCCAGAGGTCTTGCCATCAAAGCTTTTCATTAAGGCAAATACAGAACCTTTGACATGTGAGAAGAGCCCGCTTCAAGGGAGCTGTAATACACTGTATTTCGGCCTTTTTGCCGTAGCGCCAAACTCCTCACTCGTGATCGCATAAATGACCTGGGTTTTGGCTTCTCCCTTGACTTCCCTGAGCAATTGTTGGGCGAACTCATGCCAAGACATTGCCTTGGGTCCGCAGAAATGGTGGATTCCAAGAGGAAAGGGATTTTTCAGAGCGATCTGGATGGCGTGCAGCGCAAGATCTTTGGCGTGTGTGGGGCAACTGATCTGGTCATGGACGACCCGCAGTTCCGCGTGGGATTGAAACAGGCGCTGCATGGTCGTCGCAAAGTTCCGTCCATGCTCGCTATAAACGCTGGATGTGCGGATCACGCAGCATTGGGCGCATTTGGAAAGGGCTTGGTTTTCCCCCTCCAATTTGGATGCGCCGTAAATGTTGATCGGCGAAGTTGGAAAATCCACCGGATAAGGTTCGGTTCTTTTTCCATCGAACACGTAGTCGGTGGATATGTGGATCAGCTTGGCTCCCACTTCTCCACAGACTTCGGCAAGGACTCCGACGGCAGTGCCATTGATTCGGAACGCCATTTCCTTTTCCGTCTCCGCCAAATCGACATTGGTGTAAGCAGCCGCATTGATCACCACATCCGGTGCGGTGATTTTGATCTTCTCGCGGATGGAGTTGTCACAAGCCAGATCCAGTTCGTCACGAGTGCAAAACAGAAATTCCGCTTCAGGAAAGTTTCCGGAAATTTGCTGGATGTAATGACCCAGTTGGCCATTGGCTCCGGTGACGAGGATACGGGGCATAGGATTGGTGTTTAGAGATCAGCAAGGTGCGGGAGCACCAAATCTTTGGCAGAAATGATCGGATCCGCAACAGGCCAGGGAATGGCGAGAGAGGGGTCGCTCCAGAGAATGCCGCCTTCATCGCCGGGTGCGTAGTAATCCGAGCACTTATATTCAAATTCAGCGAACTCGGTCGTCACTTGGAACCCATGGGCGAAGCCCGGTGGCACATAGAGTTGTTTTTTATTTTCCGCACTCAGCAGGACGGAGAACCACTGGCCGTAGGTGGGAGAGCCGCTGCGCAAATCGACGGCAACGTCAAAAACCTCTCCTACCACACAACGAACCAGCTTGGCTTGGGGGTGATGGATTTGGAAATGCAGACCACGTAGGACGCCATACTTGGAGCGGGAGTGATTGTCCTGGACGAAATTGACCGCGATCCCTGCCTGTTCGAGGTAGCGTTGGCTGTTGAAGGACTCGAGGAAAAATCCGCGTTCATCGCCATGAACCTTCGGTTCGATCACGACCAAGCCTTCGATGGGTGTGGGGATGACGTTCATCAGCGGTTTGGTTTGGGTAAGGTTGCGATCTTGGTGATGTATTTGCCGTATTCCGTTTTGCCGAAAAACTCACCGCGTTTGAGCATTTCCTCTTGGTCGATCCAGCCATTGTCGAAAGCGATTTCCTCCAGGCAGGCCACCTGAAGATTTTGCAACTGGACAACCGTTTGGACGAACGAACCGGCCTGCAAAAGGGCATCGTGAGTGCCGGTATCCAACCAAGCGAAGCCGCGTGGCAGTTGTTCCACGAAGAGGCGTCCGGCTTGCAAGTATTCGTTGTTCAGAGTGGTGATTTCGAGCTCGCCGCGTGCCGAAGGTTTGATCTGCTTGGCGAGGCTCACCACGTCGGTATCGTAAAAATACAATCCCGTGACCGCGTAGTTCGACTTCGGGACTTTGGGTTTTTCCTCGATGCTGATCGCTTTCTGCCCATCCGCATCAAATTCCACCACGCCGAAGCGTTCGGGATCATGCACGTGGTAGGCGAACACCGTTGCTCCCTGTTCGCGGCTTGCCGCACTCCTCAGAGTTTTGGTGAAAAAGGGGCCGTAAAAGATATTGTCACCTAAGACGAGGCTGACTCTATCGTTTCCGATGAAGTTCTCTCCAATCAGGAATGCCTGCGCCAGGCCATCTGGAGAGGGTTGCTCGGCGTAGGAAAAATTCACACCGAACTGGGAGCCATCACCCAAGAGGCGCTGGAACTGCGGGAGGTCTTGCGGGGTCGAGATGATCAGGATGTCGCGAATCCCCGCCAACATGTGAACCGAGATCGGATAATAAATCATCGGTTTGTCATAAATCGGCAGTAACTGCTTCGATACACTGAGGGTGATCGGATGAAGTCGGGAACCCGAACCGCCTGCTAATACAATACCTTTTACGCTCATAGCTTTTATTTGGAGTTGGAAATTCCGATGCGGTTCAGTTGGTAGTCACCGGAAAGCACGCGCTCCCACCAGTCGGTATTCGCGAGATACCAAGCCACGGTTTTTCTCAAACCGGTCTCAAAAGATTCCTGCGGAACCCAACCCAGTTCACGTTGGATTTTTCCAGCGTCGATCGCGTAACGAACATCGTGACCCGGACGATCTTTGACATAGGTGATGAGGTCTTCGTATCGCCCGATACCGGATTTTTTCTCGGGAGCGAGTTCTTCCAACAAAGCGCAGATTTGTCTGACCACCTCGATGTTCTTTTTCTCGTTGTGCCCACCGATGTTGTAAGTCTCCCCCACTCTGCCTTTTTCAAATACAGTCATCAGAGCACGGGCATGGTCGTCCACATAGAGCCAATCCCGGATCTGGTTTCCATCCCCATACACCGGCAAGGGCTTGGCTGAGATGGCATTGAGAATCATGTGAGGAATGAGCTTTTCGGGAAAATGATATGGCCCGTAATTGTTCGAGCAGTTGGTGATCAGAACCGGCAAATGATAGGTTCGGTTCCAAGCTCTCACCAAGTGATCCGAGGCTGCTTTGGTCGCCGAATAAGGTGAGCTGGGTGAATACGGAGTCTCCTCCGTAAAGAGGTCGGTAGTTCCTTCCAAATCGCCATAGACTTCATCGGTCGAGACGTGCTGGAAACGGAATGCCGATTTGCGCTCGCCCTCCAACTGCATCCAGTAAATCCGCGCTTCCTCCAAAAGGTTGTAAGTGCCGGTGACATTGGTCTCGATGAAGGCACCGGGGCTGTCGATCGATCGATCCACATGAGACTCCGCCGCCAAGTGAATCACCGCAGCGGGCTGATGCTTTTCAAAGACTCCTCTCAAGGCGGCACGATCGCATATATTAACCTGTTCGAAGGCGTATCTGGGTGAGGACGCGATGGACTTGAGGGAATCCGGATTTCCGGCATAGGTTAGGCAGTCCACATTAACGACTTCGTATTCCGTGTGATGGATGATATGCCTGACTAAAGCGCTCCCAATGAACCCCGAACCGCCTGTGATAAGTAACTTCATATGAAATTTTGGTGTAGATATATGTCAAATTTTGTGAGCCTCTTTCTATGCTAGAAAGGTTCGTTTGGGTTGCAAAGATGATTTTCTTTATCCTCGGGGCTGGTGAGCACCTGCTCCAGGATCATTTGATGAGGCAGCTTCTCTGGATAAAACCTGCATTTCACAAGACGAATGCCAAACACGGTGAGTCTGAATTCATGGCAGTTAGTTTTGAATCTTTGTTTAGCTTGAAGAAATTTTTTATGAAGCAACGTAAATCCTGGAAGCGGAAATAAATTCCAAGCGCACCCATAATCACCCTTCGTAAAACGGTTCAAGTGCTCTATCATGAGTCGCATGAGCTCGCGATTCGCCGAGTGTGTAATGGACGAAACCCGTTTCAGCATTCTAGGGACGCAACAAGGATTCTTGGCGAGCATTTCCCGTTTGATCAGCGGTAATTCCCCATTTCCGACCATCGATAGAGCACTTCCATCATAAGAGATATTGCGTCCATCATAATGGATGAGAGCATTGCGCCTGAATCCCTCTTTTTGCAGCAATGATGACAAACCCACTTCGTATTTAAGGATTACGTCTTTTTTGTCCGCCTCAACTTTCACGCCCTCCATAAATGAAATGAATGCAGCGCTCTGGAAAACAGCTTTTTTCATCACAATAAAATAACTTTGCAGATGTTTGATGTTTCCAAAATCAGCTGACAAAGATTCAGTCAGTCCCCAATAATCGAAATCGTCCGAATCCATTCGATCAAATAACTCGTTTAGTGGGGAAAACGGACCGTAACAACTGTCGTTGGTGAGTATCAATTCGTCATATTCCTCAAGAGAGCTTTTGGCCAAATCATGGGCTTTCTGGTAACTCCCGAAATCATAGGCCTTGTGGTTTTCGGCACCCCTAAAGCGGCACAAGGACGAGATCTTATCGAGTTCCTCCTGAGGAAGATCACAATCCGAGTAAAAAGAGATATCCGATATTTTACTCAACTCACCCAGATAGTGAATGACATAAGGATCCACTTTGTTATCAGGATCCCAATGAGCAAACAAGGTGATGCGTCGCTTGGATGTTAGATCATGATTTGAATCCATCGGCGGGAGTGTGTGTTAACTGAACATTCTTTCTCTACATGATTGATCACTCAATCCACCCGATGCAATTCCGCCTCCACCAAGGCGCGATAGCCGGGTGATTGGGTCATGAGTTCCTCGTGTCCGCCGTCGCCAACGATTTCGCCTTCACTGAAAAACAGGCGGCGCTCGACATTTTTGAGAGTTCCCATGCGATGGGCGATGATGAGGGTGGTGCGATCTCGGGTGAGTCGATCAAGAGCCTCCTGAATCAAGCGGTCGCTTTCGTTATCGAGGGCGGAGGTGGCCTCGTCGAGAATGAGAATCGGCGCATCCTTGAGGAAAGCTCTGGCGATGGCGATCCGTTGGCGTTGTCCGCCAGAAAGAGAGCTGCCGCGCTCGCTGAGGATGGTGTTGAATCCATCCGGAAGCGTTTCGATGAATTCCAAGGCATTGGCATTTTTCGCCGCTTGGACGATATCCGCTTCGCTGGCGTCCTCACGTCCGACCCGAATGTTGTCCGCGATGGAGGCGTTGAAGAGCATGGGCATCTGCGGCACGTAGCCGATCCGGGAACGAAGGTCGGAAATTTTCACGTCCCTGACATCGATTCCATCAATACTGACCGAGCCGGATGTGATATCGTAAAACCTCGGGATGAGGTTTACAAAACTGGTTTTCCCGGCACCGCTTTTACCTACCAAAGCCACGGATTCGCCAGCATGGATTTTGACGGAAACGTTTCGCAAAACAGGTTTGTCGGCCAAATAATCGAAGCCGACCTGTTTAAACTCGATTTCACCGCGAAGGGATTTGGGTAGCGAGGTTGGGTTGGCTGACTCCGGGACCGTGTCCTCTTCTCCCAAAATCGATTCCAAACGTTCCAGAGGAGCTTGGAGGGATTTGAGCAGGCCGTGAATTGTACCCAGTCGCTTGAGCGGTGAGTAGGCCATGTAGAGGGCGATGATCAGGGCAAAAAATTCTTCCTGTTCCATGCCGGCTCTGACTCCGAGAAAGAGGGCAAGACCGATTCCGCAGGATGAGACAAACTCGATGCTTGGCGAGATCATCAGGTTGGTTCGAACTGTCTTCATCGTGATTCGGAAGATGGTCGCGAGGCGATCAACGAAGCGCTTGGCCTGTATCGACTCCAAATTGTAGGCACGGATTTCCAGCGGCGACTGGATGGACTCAATGGTGGTGGAACTGAGAGCCTCACCTTCAGTCACCAGCTGCTTCGAGCGTTTTGCCAAATAGATTCCGATTTTACGGATGGGAAACACCACGAGCGGCACGGTCAACAGACCTACGGTCGCGACCATGAAACTCTGGCTGTTGAATGATTCGTAGACCAGGAATCCAATCGCTGAAATCAGGATCAACGGCTGCTTGACGAGGTCGTTGCTCACATCGACCACAACCGTTTTGATCTGGGTCGGGTAACCCATGATACTGGCAATCAGCTCACCGGTCTTGTGGCGATGGAAAAAGGCCATCGGCATCGCCTGAATTTTTTTGAAAACCGAGACCTGCAGGGACTGGACGACATGGAGCCCGCAGAAGGTCATGAGGTAGCCGTTTCCGACAGCTGTCAGCGCGCGGACTGCCATGATAAGAGGCAATGCCAATGAGCAAACGATGAGGAATCCTCCAGTGACGTCGTTGCTAAACCAGCGCTCCACGATCATCCTCAACCACTCGGGAGCGTCTTGAGAGTTGCCGAAAAGGATGGGAAAAACCGTCTTCGCCATCACCGGCAGGCCAGCGCCGCTGGTCACCGAGAAAATCACGCCGAACACAATCCCCAGCAAAAACCTCCACCAAACAGGTTTCAGATATTTGTAGTAGGGTGTGAATTTTTTGAGTGTGAGCATAAATCTAGTGAGAGCCACGGGAGTCTCATAAGGCTCACCGCCCGGAGATAGTGATAATCCGGATAAGGACTGACCAGCCTTTTATGAGCTGCGGGGCGGGGAGTTTGCTGGTTTTGAGTCTTCAGTTTGAAGGAGGACGCTACCGTCGACTTTCTAGATGCGCGACTCGAGTCGCGCGGTCCATTTCAATCTCACATCCCCAATGCCTCTTCCATGGCTCGCTCGACCAATCTTGCGGCGGCGGCTTCAGTGGCTTCGTCGAGTTGTTTCACGGCGGCCTTTAGGGCGTTGGCGTCTTGGTGGGCGATAGCTCGTTTGACTTCAATTACGGCAGTTTCGATCACGGATCGCTCGTCGTTTTCGACAAAACCCTGTTCCAAAACCATTTCGACAGCGGGCAGAAGTTCGTCGGCCTTCAGTTTGGCTTCGGTGAAAATTCGTTCGGCCATGTCCTCAAAGGCAAACTCAACGGATTTCCCAACCATTTCCTCCACGGCCGCATCATCGACATTGACGGCTGAACTTTGGATCTGAAGCACCACGTCTTTTCCGGTGATGGTGTCGCGCGCGAGCACTTCGAGAATCCCATCCGCATCGATCTTGAACTGCACTCCGACCCTTGCTTGACCTCTGGGCGCGCTTTCCATTTCGATTTCAAAACTGCCGAGTTCCCAGTTGTCGCGGGCCATCTCGCGCTCGCCTTGCAGAACCCTGACCCTCATTTTTGTCTGGCCGTCGGCGGCATTGGTGAACATTTCCCCCGCTTTGCAGGGAATGGTGGTGTTGCGCGGAATCAACACATTCATGAGTCCTCCAAAAGTCTCGATCCCGAGACTCAGCGGCGTGACATCGAGCAAAACCATCTTGGTCATCGCCCCGCTCAGCACGCCGGCCTGAATGGTGGCACCGAGCGCGATGGCTTCGTCCGGATGCTGGGTCACGTCCACATTCCTCTGAAAAAAATCGGCAACGGCGATTCTTACGGCAGGCATTCTTGTGCTTCCTCCGACTAGTACCACCGCATCCAGATCCTCATGTTTCAGTCCGCTGTCGTGCATCGCCTGGCGGCAGCATTTCAAAGTCTTTGCGATCCACTCGCGGGTGAGATCATCCAGATCGGAACGTGTGACCGTTTTCTCGAAACTACGAGATCCATCGTAGAAAGGAATCCTCACCGTGTGGCTGACGTCCTCAGAGAGGGCGCGCTTTGTTTTTTCGGACTCCTCAAGAAAACGCAGCCTGAGCTCATTCGGAATGTCACCAAGATCACGGATCAGGGAATCACAAATCAGCCGATCCACATCATCGCCCCCCAAACGCGTGTCGCCGTGGGTGGAGAGCACTTGGAAAACCCCGTCCTGCATTTCCAATATGGAAAGGTCGAAAGTTCCTCCACCCAAATCATACACCGCCACGCGCGAACGTTGTTTCAATTTATCCAGTCCGTATGCCAGAGCCGCAGCGGTGGGTTCGTTGAGAATTCTCACCACCTCCAAGCCCGCCAACTCCGCCGCGCGCTTGGTATCGGCCCGCTGGGCATCGTTGAAATAGGCGGGAACTGTCACCACGGCTTTGGTGATCTCACTTTCCAAGCGCCATTCCGCGATGCGCTTCAATTCCTTCAAAATCTCCGCGCTGACCTCCACCGGTGTTTTCCCGAGGTGCCTGAGGACAGGATCCTCGACAGGCGAGACTCCCATCCAGCGTTTGACGCTGGTCACCACACGCAGGGGATCGGTCAGACGCCGCCTGAGCGCTTTCCTACCAACTTCGACTTCCCCGTTTTCGCCAAACCAGACTGCACTGGGAATGATGCGCTTGCCTTCTTCATCTGCCAGAAGAATCGGGAAACCCGAATCGACCACGCCTACGGCAGAGTTGGTGGTACCCAGATCAATCCCTATTATCATGATGCATTGCTTCCGCTCCGAGGAGCATTACGGCACACGGAAAATCTTGTTGGTCGATGGGTCCATCGCAAGTTGCCCGGGACGAAAATCTTCAACGTTGATGACGTTGTAGGGAGCATAGGGACTGATGACGTAGTTGGGGTTTACCGTTTTTTCCGCAACGGGATATTCATCCAGTTTCGGGTCCACCGGAGGCGTTTGTTGTTCTTTGTCCTTCGGTCCAGGAGTCGGTTTCGGGAGAAAAATCGGCTCACAAGAAACCAACAAAAGCGCCGAACCTGCGGCGATAGATAGAATCAGTTTGGTCATGGTTTTTCGGACGTTGTTAAAGGTAGCTTATTCACAACTTTTCCTCGCCGCTATCAGAAACTTTGCGAGAATGAGCAGTTTTTTGAATTTGGGAACCGAGTAGCGTCGGTCAAAAACCCGAAAACCGTCGGTTTTCATTCGTTTCAGCAGAGATTGATAAATTTCCGCCATCATTCGGGCAGGCAGTAAAGCCTTGAAATCCATGGGATGAATGAGCTGCGCCGCTTCATGAAACAGATGCTCCGCGCGCTCGGCATGGTATTGCATCATGGCGATGAATCGCCCGTCATAAACCCGACCCACCAGATCGCGCTCGGAGTATTGGAAGCGGATCATATCGTTTTCCGGCAGATAGATTCGACCTCCGTTGGCTAGATCCTCGCCCACGTCACGGAGGATATTGGTGAGTTGCAGTGCGTTTCCCAACATCCGTGCGTATTCGTCTGAGCTTTCGTGAACGCATCCGAAAATCCTTGTGGAGACCAAGCCTACCACTCCGGCCACTTTCCAGTTGTAGCGCTCCAGCGCTTCCCAGCTTCCGAAGCGTTGGACTTCGAGATCCATCCTGCATCCGTCGATGATTTCCAGCAGCCAGTCACGTGATACTCCACGCCTTTCCGCCATATCTAGCAGTTCATTGCCCAACTCATGATTTTTGGAAAATCCATCGCGAATCCCCTCTTCCCAATCCGAGAGTTTGTTGGCGCGCTCCATTGCGGGGATTTCCGATTGATCCGCGATATCGTCGATCGTTCGGCAGAACGCATAAAACACCACCATGTCATCGCGACGGTCTTTGGGCAGGATTTTCAGCGCGAACGCGAGGTTCGATTCTGCCTTCCGGGTGATCTCAGATGCTGTCGACACGGTGGCTATTTGATGAAACCCCAATGCCCGGTCTGGATCGGCCATAAGGAGAACAACGCCGGGCCAACGAGATTATATTCCTTCACCGTTCCCCAGTAACGGGAATCCAGGGAATTACCGGTGTTGTCACCCATCGCAGCGTATTCGCGCATTCCGGGTTTGGCATTTTCTCCATCGAGCTTGAGAACGTCGTCAGGCTGAACGAGATAACGTTTTTGTTCCAAACTTGGTTGTGCCAAAACGTAACCTTTGTGCTTTTTCGAAAACGGCGGATTCCCCTCTGCGACTTTTCGGATCAGCGGTTCTTCGGCGACTTTTCCGTTCACGATCAGATCCGGTTCCTTGATGGAAATTTCATCTCCCGGAACGCCCACGAGGCGCTTGATATAATGCGATCCCCCGCCCTGCGGTCCGCTGTGCTCTTGGATTCCCCTGATGCCGAGGGTATCGAACACAAACACCTCTCCGCGTTTGGGTTTGCGGAAATGGTAGGAAAATTTGTCCACGAGGACGAGGTCACCGGTATCGATGTAGCCCTCCGCTATCGTCGTTCCTTTGGAAATAACCCGGTTGTTACCCGCAGCTGCCTCCAAGGCGCGACCAAAGCCCGTTTCGTACATCGGATTGAGTGGCGCAGGCAACCTCAGCGGATCCGTGCCCATCATCCGGCTGAAAAATGACGGATTGGAATTTTCAAAATAGATTTCAGAGCGACTGAAAAAATGCATGAACTGGAAATCCCTGATCAAAGGCTGCCCGGAACTGCTGACCGCAATTTTGAGATCCTCGTCTGCTTGAACATGGGTGTAAGTCCTGCCCTTCAATACGGATTCCATCAAACGCACCGGCAACGACGGCCATTCCTCCTTTTTCAGCGGTGTGCCGACGATTCCGTTCAGAGTGGGCTGCATCGAACCCGTCGGAATGCGGAACGGTTGCAAGTAATAGGCTCTCAATCCCAACGCGATCACGATTGCGACAAACATCACCTCCACGTTTTCCTCGAACCAGCTCTGCGGTTTCAATCTTGGCAGCGAATGTTCACAGGTCGCGCGCAACTGCTTGGATGCTTCGTCAACTTTGGCTTTGTCCTTGAGCTTGATCGCTTTGATCAAATCCTCCCTGCGGGACTCGATCTCGGCGACCTTGTCCTCGGTGAGCAAGTCCCGTTTGTAATTCACAAATTTCCTCGCTCCTTTGACCAGAAATTCTGCGTTCTTTTTCCAAGCTGGGCTGAACATGGGCAAACCATGCACCTCACGATCTGTCCCTGCAAGCCCTATGAGGCGGGGCGGTTGCTCTGCTCCAAGCCGGCCAGAGGAACGGCTCTCCAATGTCCTATCTTCTTTCTTTTTTGGGTTTGCCCAAGAACTCTTCGATTTCCCGAAGCGATCGGGTGTTCAGGATATCCTCTTTTCTCAGCCAACCTTTGCGCGCGATACGGACACCTTGTCCGAGGTAATGCAGCTGGGCACGGGCGTGGGCGTCGGGATTGATCGAACACAGAACCCCTTTGTCGCGCGCGCGTTTCCACCAGCGCCAATCCATGTCCATACGCATCGGGCTGCAATTCAGCTCGATGACGGTTCGGGTCTCAGCCGCACAATCGATGATTTTCGCATGATCCACCGCGTATGGGTCGCGTTTCAACAGGAGCCGACCGGTCATGTGTCCGAGCATGGTGACGTGTTCGTTTTCCATGGCGCGGCAGATTCGCGCGGTCATCTCCTTTTCATCCATCTTCATCAGGTTGTGGATAGAGGCGACGCAGAAATCGAGTTGGGAGAGAATCTCATCGGAAAAATCCAAACTTCCATCCTTGAGAATGTCGACCTCGCTGCCCGCGAAAATCCGGAAGCCGTTCAGTGATCTTTCCAAATTCCGGATCTCCGCAATCTGCGCCAGCAAGCGCTCTTCATCGAGACCGTTCGCCCAGAAGGAGGATTTCGAGTGATCGGAAATGCCGAGATATTGCAGTCCGAGCTCCATCGCTTCCTCCACCATTCCTTCCAGGCTGTCTTTGCCATCCGATGCGGTGGTGTGGTTGTGAAAAGTCCCGCGCAAATTCATCAGCTCGACCAATCTCGGCAACTGGTTTTCAGCCGCGGCCTCGATTTCCCCCCGGTTTTCCCGGAGTTCGGGTTCGATGTATTGCAAACCTAACAGTCGATAGATGTCCTTCTCTTCCTCGACGACTGGTTTCTCGATATCTTCACTGACCGGATTCAATCCGTATTCGTTCAGCGACCAACCTTTTTTCAAGGCCAGCGAACGCAGGGCAACGTTGTGCTCTTTCGATCCCGTGAAATACTGCAGGGCGAACGGAAACTCGGAGTTTTTCACCGCCCGCAAATCGCAATGCATTCCGTTTTTCAATCGCACGGAAGCTTTTGTCTCGCCGCAGGCGATGACCGATTCCACCTCGGGCAGGGTGGTGAAATCCTCACACACCAGGGCTCCCTCGCGGGTCGCAACGAGGAAATCCAGATCTCCCACGGTTTCCTTGGCACGGCGATAGGATCCGGCGACCGCGACCCTGGAAATTTCCGGATGCATCCTCAACATCTCCAATATCCCCTCCACCACCACCGCGGTCTTTCCTAACAGAAAACGATCCGCAAACGTTTCATTTGCCAGGATTCCATCGAGAATCTTGCTCTGGGTCTTTTCTCCAAAACCGGCCAAGGTCGCGACTTTTCCCTCCAAGCATGCGGCCTTGAGCTTTTCCAAAGACATCACCCCGAGCTCATCATATAGCGCCTTGATCTTTTTCGGTCCGAGCCCCTGCACTTCGAACAAATCGAAAATGGTGGGTGGAAATTCCTCTTTGAGTTTTTCGTAGAACTCCAGTTTGCCGGTCTTGGCCAACTCGCCGAGCTTATCGCGCAACGCCTCGCCGATTCCTTTTACTCCTGTGAGCTGATCGTTTTTTGCCAACTCGACCACATCCTCTTCCATCGCCAGAACCACCTCGGCTCCCTGCCGGTAGGCTCGCACCTTGAACGGATTTTCACCCTTCAGTTCCAACAACAGGGCGATCTTCTCCAACACCCCGGCCATTTCTTCGCGATTCATATCGGGCAGGAAGTTGAACCCGAATGCTCCATCAGGCAAGAGCCGAGGTCGTGGCGTTATCGGGAACTACGGAGCTGTAACCTCACCCATCAGCCTGACGAACACTTTCCCTCCGCCGTTCGCCGCACTCGCCGGCACGGTGGCTTGGATGTCATAGAGATTGGTATCCGGTATGGGAGTGATCACAAACTCCACCCCATCGACCGTGCTGCTCACTGCAGGAATCTCAACCGTGGTCCAGGAATTCGCCTGAAGTGTCGCGCTGTATTGCAATTTCAATTTCGCTACTCCCCGCACTGCAGAGGATAGGTAATCGAAGTTCACCGATACCGCTCCGTTGTTCGGCTGCGGAACCGGCAGGATTTCAGCAGCATTGTTTGTCAGAGACTCGGTGCCTAAAAGCCACGCCACACCATCAGGAACTCCGTCGGTGTTGGAGTCGCCAGTGAACGTAACCGCTTCTCCACCACCACCACCGCCGCCACCACTCTCCGTTACCCATACATCAAATTGGGTATTCCATTTGGCGTAGAGGGTGACTGCTGCATTGGCCGTGTAGGTGGCACCGGTCGCGTAATTCGTGCCGCTGCCGTCCGCAGCCGTGTTCCAGCCGCCGAAGGTGTAGTTGGTTCGAGAAAGATTGCCACTGTTAGTGGCAAGGGTCAGGTCAACATCGCGAGTCTTGGTCTGGTTTCCGGGAGCGGTTCCGGAAGTCGCGCCGTTCGCGTGGTAACTTACGGTGAAGAGGTTGGTGATGTAATTCGCGGTCAGCGTTGCTGCATTGGCAGGCATGGTGTAGGTCGTGCTGGAGGCGTTGGCGTTAGCAATCGTGCCACCATGAGCTGTCGTCCAGTTCACAAAGATTTGTTCTGCCGGCGGGGTATCAGCCACAACGGCAATTTCCGTTCCAGCCTCATAACTGCCATCACCCGTTCCATTTGCAACGCTGAGAGCGTAGGTGGGTCCGCCAGTCGATGTGACATGAAGGAGAAGACTATTGCCAGAAACGGAGACCGTGGCAACCCAACCGGACGGCAGGTTCACTGTGGTAGGAGCGACACCGCTGATATTGTTTCCACCGGTTACAAGCGTGTAAACACCCGGGGCGGCTCCACCTGAGGAAGTAATGGTCAGGGTCGAGGCACCGGAGAAGGTGAGATTTTTTCCAGATGTTAGATCCAGCGGGTTGTGGCTTGCCCGGTAAGTGCTGATGTCGAATTCCAGTTTTCCACCTGCGGCGATCGTAACATTGCCACCGAGTTTGCCATTACCACCAAGCGTGGCGTTGTTCGCAACGCTGACCGCACCCGTCGACGCGCTCTGGTCTCCATTGATGAAAAGTTTACCCGCACTGACCGTTGTGGTTCCGGTGTAGGTGTTGTTGCCGGAAAAGGCCCATGTGCCGTTTCCTGTTTTTGTTAGACTCAACGGCCGGTTGGTGGTTGCGACATCAGCCGCATCGCTGATCGAACCAAGAACGAGGTTTCCGGTGGCCGTTCCTCCCAGTTCCAGAACGGGAATACCTCCATCCACGTTGTTTCCGGAGGCCATGGTGATATTTCCACCGATGATCAATGATGCGCTTGTGGGATTGAAGACGTTGGTCCATGTGCTGGCTGCGGTGCGCGTGGATAGGTTCGGCAGTGTGAAGTTTCCGGTCTTCAGCGAGTAGCCATTGGCACCTGTGACGAAGAAGGTGCGGGTGGTGTTTGCCGCCTGGGTCGCGTTGTTCCAAGTGATGTCACCCACTCCGATCACACTTCCGGTGGAGGTTCCGGCGCCCGTCCCGTTGGAGGTATTTCCGACAAAGATGTTCATCGACTGGGTGGTGTTGGCACCGACGAATGTGATCGGTCTCTGAAAATTCACAGGCGCGTTGATGGTTCCCACACTATCACTCAGAAAACTAACCGATTGGACGTTCGATGAGTTTTGATTGAAGTCGATCTGAGTGTTGGGTGAAAGCGACTGAGCTCCCTGGAAAATAAGGCGGCCCGTGGTGCCGTTTGCAGCGAGATTGGTGATGCCGGTATAGGTGTTGGTGCCACTGAGAATCCAGGTGCCACCTTCAGTTTTCTCCAAACTGATGAGCGATCCACTACCGTCCGCAATGTTGCCAGCGAAGGCGTTGTTTCCTGTATTGGTTCCCGCCAAGATCAACTTCTTGTTTCCGGTGCCGGAGATGAGAAGGTCTTTGGTGATGATGAGATGATCAGATGAGGTCGCACCGCGAGCGCAAATGGCACCTACACCGGTGGTTCCTGACAACGCGAACTGGCGATTGAGCAGGGTCGTCGTGCCCGTGCCGCTGGGAGCGATCCAGCGGAAGGTTCCACCGGTGGTGGTATTGCCGAGATTGATCAGGCCCGCTCCCGCACCATCGCCAATGCTGGCCATATCCAGACCATAGCCGGTCGTGCCACCTGCACGACTCGTGATCATGCCGGAGAAGGTGTTATTTGGACTTGAGAATATGAACGCGTCGGCTGTGTTCACACTCAAGGAACCCGAACCGGAAAGAACACCGTTTACAGTGATCGCGTTAGACAAGGCTACATTGGCACCCGAATTAAGAATTAGATTTCGATTGGCATGCAAAACCAGACCATCCGTGTATGTGATCGTGCCAGTCCCGGTGAACGTGAGCTCACCCGTTGTCGCACCCAAGTTGGAGTCGGAGTTCGTGCCAAGGTTCAACGTACCGCCATTAATTACCGTGCCGCCGGAGTATGTGTTGGTTCCTGACAAGGTAAGAATACCCAGTCCGTTTTTCTGCAGCCCATTACCTCCGGTGATTTCGCTGGAGATCGCGAGGGTTCGACCTGACTGGGTCACATCGATCGTCGGTTCGCCGGAAGAGCGCGAGAGTGTGAGAACGTTTGCTCCGGAAATAGTCAGGTTGTGGGATGAAGTGGTCGAATCCGTGAACGTGATGTTTCCGATCGTGACCGGAGCGCTCAGGTTGACGGTTTGAGCCGCGGTGATGTTCGAGGTGAAGCTTGCGGTGCGATCCGCTCCGGACGCAGCAACGCCTCCGCTCCAGTTGGCACCATCACTCCAATTGAATGGACCTGCATTGGTCTGGATCCAAGTGGCATCCGTGCCGGCAGCCCACTTCGCATAGAGGGTGATCGATGCGTTGCCACTATAGACTCCTCCAGCGGCATAATCGGTTCCGTTTCCATCGGCAGATGTGTTCCAGCCGATGAAGCTGCTGTTCGTTTTGCCGAGATTCCCAGTATTGGAAGCGAGGGTTAGATCCACTCCCTGAAATTTTGTCTGACTGCTAGGTGCTGTGCCGACCGTGTTGGAATTTCCATTGTAACTGACCGTGTATGCGATCACCAGATCTCCACTGGCGGTTCCGGAGTGATTCGACTGAGTTACCGTAGCAACCACGGCATAGGTGCCGGCGTTGGTGGGAAGCGTGCTGGAACCATTGTAAGTCACCGAATGGGCAATGCCTACAGGATTGGTTGTCACGGACGCGGCTTTGGAAGTACCATCGTAGGTTTGGAGCAGATTGCCGAGAGTGAGAGTCACCGGGATCGGATTAACGGTTAGATTCACTGCGCGGGTGGTATTTCCGTTGCTATTGGTGGTGTTGGTAAAAGTCACCGTGTCATTGTAGCTTCCTACGTTGAGAGAGTTGGCAGCCGTATTGATGGTAACCGTCACCGTCGTGCTGGCTCCGGCGGCAAGAGTGCCGCCGGATGCACTGAGGGTTACCCAACTTTGGGTTTTGGCTGCGGTCCAGTTGATCGATGTGCCGCCTGGATTGTTGAGGGTGTATTGGATCGACGACGGAGAGAAAGATCCGCTGAAGTTCCCGGATGAAACTAGTCCTGAGGCTCCTGAGACCGCAAGTGAGCCAGGACCGACTCCGGTTCCGGTCAAATTGATGTCGAAGGGGTTTTCATCCGGATCGTTACTGGCGATTTGGAGCGCGGCTGTGCGGATGCCAGCAGCTCCGGGAGTGAACGTGACGCTGAAGGTTGTGCTGGCTCCGGGGGCAAGAGTGGTGGCTCCCAGAGCGCCGACCGTGTAATCCGCACTGTGTGTTCCAGTCTTGGAAACGGCCAAACCGGTCAGGTTCTGAGTGCCTGAGTTGCGGATTGTGAAAGTATAAGCCGAGGACGAACTGCCGGTATTGACCGATCCCAGACCCACTGTGGAACCAGCGTCTGTTAGATCGGAACTCGTCGAATCCTCAACCACGATATCCGCTTGCGAGTCGGGAGTGTAAACCACCTGATCGACCCATGCCGTATCGCTTCCGCCATCGGCACTGGTGTCTTTGCTATAGGTCCATTTCACGACAGTGCTGCCAGTGGGGATCGTAACGGTTTTCTGCACCCAGGCGACGGATCCTGATATTTTCGCGAGAGATCCGGTTTGCTCCACATTATTGAGATACAGGCGCAGGAAGTCGAAGTTACTCTCCGATGATACTTTCCACCAGAACGTCATGGTTCCGGGTCCGACCACGGTCGTTTCCATCGATGAACTCTGGCCATGACCGATGTTGCCACTCTCCGCAGCATCAACCCCATCACGGAGGCTCGCGGGAGTCGTGGTCCTGAACCAAGAAGCATCTCCGGATGCGGTCCAAGACAACCCAGAGGTATCGAGCGCGAGCGCCAACAGATCTTGGCCGATGGTGAAATTCGTGAAACTTTGATCCGATTTGGTGATGTTTTCTACACTGGTGATTTTGATTTTGTAATCATTACCTGGTGTTTGACCCGCAGGAACCGTCCAGATGTAGGAACCGTCATTGGTTGTGCTTGCTGCAATCGTCGAATCGAGCAAGCCACCTTTGAATAATTCGATTTTTACATTACCTCCGAGTGATGATGCCCAAGTGATCGTTCGATTGGTTTCAAGATACCAGGTTTCACCTCCATTGGGAGCACTGAGTATCATATCGGAACTGTCGACCACGAAACTGACAGCAATGGTGAGCGGGCTGTTGGATGCCGCAGCTGAGGTCAAGGTGATGGTGTCGTTGTAGGTTCCGGGCGCAAGCGATGTCGCGTTGCACGTCACCACGATCGTGTCGCGCTCACTGGCAACAGTTCCGGAAGCAGGAAGAATGGAGAGCCATGGTTGGGTCTTGGTAATGGTATAAGATGCCGTTCCACCTCCGGTATTTTTGATATCGAACTCCCCTGTGTAACCGGAAAGTCCAGACACGCCCGTGATCGACAATGTGGATGGAGAAACCGTGAGGAAAGGCTGATTGCGAACCACCATGGTCACCGAAATGGTCTCGATACCGCCCGTGCCACCATCAATCGTGATGGTACCGGTATGGGTGCCGGCCGCCAAACCGGAGGTGCTGTAGGTGACTGTGACGACATCGGTCTCGGTGGTAGCGGTGCCGGAGGTAACGTTACAAGAGAGCCAGGCGGCATCGTCGGAGACCGTGTAGGACAAGGTCCCGCCGCCGGCGTTGAATATCGAGAAAGCCTGTGCACTAGCTGCACCACCATAATCCACAGCATTTTCCAATATACTGGTGGTCAGTTGTGTGGAGGCTGCTGCACTGGGTGTGCCGGTTCCGTAAACGAAAGTCATCACCGACCCGGCGCTGGAGATCGAATGTACATGGAGCCCTGAATTGGTTCCCGAGGACTCATCCCCGGCAACCGCTCCTTTCCACCATTTGGCGTTCGGCAAAGTGGTGTCGCTGAATTCGGTTTTCGGGCCTGTGTCACCCGAATGAAAATAATCCGAGGTATCACCCTGATTGGCAGATACAGCTCCTTCTAACTCGAAGTTCCCTTCCGCTTGCTCGATGGAATGCTCATAGTGTTGAGTTTCCGTGCGTTCATTGCGAGACATGTCTCCCGTGTGATGGATGTGGGAAATCATCAGACCGCTGTCTGGCAAGCCGCTGGTAGATTCCCAACCGCCGACTTTGGAGCGGTTTTCAATTAGGAAATATTCATTGGGCCAGGCCGAATCCGGATTGGTATATTTATAGATGATTGTGCCATCGACTTGCGCTGCCAGACGAACGGGTGGGGTCAGACTGGTAAGTTCGATGGCATCCATCCAACCGGAATGGTATTTCAGATAACCGCTGATGTTCGTGGGATTGGTCTGCGTGGCGTGATTGCCACCGCCCATCAAACAGTGCTTGCCAACACCTTGGCCGACACCGTCGTAATCGTAGTAATCGGGGTATTTCCCGACCAAGTGACCATTTTCGTGACAGAAGGTTCCCATCGTAGGGGTGCCTGTCGCTCCGATGTCCGTGCACTGATAATCGGAAATGTAAAGACCTCCACCAACAGATAAGGGCGAGGAAAGCGCCCAACGGTGAGGCCACAGCCCCTTTGACCATACACCGCTGTCATTACCCGCCCACAGGAGGTTGGTAGCGATCACACGACCTTGGGCGTTGGCAGTCAGACCGCTGAAATCATAACCATCCGCTTTGAGTTGGTTGATGGCATCGGTGAGAAGCCTGCGACCGTTGGTTCCCGAGCTCAACGCCGTGTCATTGTAGTAGGCATAGGTATTTGGAACGCGGACGTAATAAGTGACATTGTTATTATAACGGAGGCGGCCGTTGGATTGGGCATAAAAGTAATCGCGAATCGAACCTTTGTTTCCCCATCCGGCGCGACCACCGGGCTTGTTGAGATAGTCATCAAAATCGGCACGAGTCAGATCCGAGCGTGCAGGAACATCCGAGAAATCCACCAAAATGGTCAGACCCAGCACATCCCCGAGAGTGGGCGGATTGACGGGCGGCGCGAGACCGATTTCACCGGATCCCGAAGTACCACCGGCATCTCCAGTCTGGTTTGCACCACTCTCAACACTGCCATCGGACTTCTTTTTGCCTTCAGCTTTTTGTTTTTTCTTCCAAGCCCGATAATCCTCCATCTTCTGCTTTTGTTGCTGCCAGTTCTCCTTGTCCTTGCGAACCGTTTCAAATTCCGCTTTTCGTTTTTCGACAAATTTTTTGCGTGCCTCAGGTTTGATATCCAGATTTTTAGCAAAGTTGAGATCGGCTGGTTTGTTAGGCTTTGCCAGTTTACCGCTTGAGACCAATTCATCTCCAGTAGCATTGAGATCGGCATAGTAGTAAGCGCGTGTGGAAGCATCGTAGAACAGGGTGTAGCCGTCTGATGATGTGGTGCGGGTATAAAGTTCGTTGCCATGGAAATGAATTTCCAATTCGGTTCCATCAGGCTGTTTGAAAATCGATGGTTCCGCACCGCAGCATTGGGCTTTTGCTGAGGAGCCCATGCTCACTGTCAAAAAAACTGCGGTAATGATCAGTAACTTGATGGCGTAGCCATGGGGATACGATTGTGCCACGTTGAAAGAATGGGATCTTCTCATGTTCTCGATGAAGCCGTCAGTTAGATGGTAGATGATTTGAAAATTTCGACACAGAAATAGCCTGTGCCTAGTTCGCAAGATTCATGCAGGTTGCGACGTTTGGGTTTTCGCATCTGAACGATAGGCCATGAACTAGCTTTGCGGGCCTGGGTTGACAATCGGTTTATCCGCACCAACCTGCCCGAAAAGACGACAAGTAACGCAGCCTAAAGAGGTCGTGATTCACTCCACTCTCTGCTGCCGGAGGTTTTCCGTCGGGAATTTCCGAAATTTAGGGTTTCCCCGCGTGGAAAAAGCCGCAATTCTCCCGCCCGTTATGAGCAACCGTCTTGAAGGAAAAGTTCTCGTCGCCCAGGGTGGCGGCCCCACCCCAGTGATCAACCAGAGCGTGATTGGCGTCGCGCTGGAGGCACGCAAGTTTTCACAAGTCACCTCGGTTTACGGTGCAGTTCACGGGGTATCCGGCATTATCAACGAAAACTTCGTCGATCTCACCCGTGAAACCACCCACAACCTGGAACAAGTCGCCGGCACTCCGTCTTCCGGCCTGCTCTCCACCCGGGACAAGCCCAATGAGGAATACTGCGCACGCATGTTCGAGGTGATGAAAGCCCATGACATCCGCTACTTTTTCTACGTGGGCGGAAATGATTCGTCCGACACCGTCCGCATCGTCAACGAGCAAGCCCAAGCCGCAAACTACGAGCTGCGCGCGATCCACATTCCGAAGACGATCGACAACGATCTCATGGAAAACGATCACTGCCCGGGTTTCGGCTCTGCGGCACGTTTCGTGGCTCAGGCCTTCATGGGCGTGAACCTCGACAACCGTGCGCTGCAAGGCGTTTACATCGGTTGCGTGATGGGTCGCCATGCCGGATTCCTCACCGCTTCTTCCGCGCTCGCTCAGAAATATTACAACGACGGCCCGCACCTCATTTATATGCCTGAGCGCCACTTCACCACCGAGCAATTGCTTGCCGATGTGGATCGCGTTTATTCCAAACACGGCCTCTGCACGATCGCCGTATCAGAGGGCATCTCCGATCCCGATGGCACGCCAATGATTGTGAAACTTCTCGGAAAAGAAGAGCGCGACTCCCACGGCAACGTCCAGCTTTCCGGAACAGGTGCGCTCGGCGACCTGTTAGCTGATACCATTCGCGACGGCCTGAAAATCAAACGCGTCCGCTCCGATACCTTTGGTTACCTCCAGCGTTCTTTCATGGGCATCCAATCCGATCGCGATGCGCGCGAAGCCCGCGAGGTGGGTGAGAAAGCCGTGCAATTCGCGATGTGGGACAACGTCGATGGTTCGGTTGCGATCAAACGTCCGGTGCTCGATTACTCGGTAGACTACGAACTTGTGGACATTGCGAAGGTTGCAGGAAAAACCCGTCACATGCCGGACAACTTCATCAACGAAGCAGGCAACGGCGTGACCCAGGATTTCCTCAACTACTGCCGCCCGCTGCTCGGTTCCAATCTTCCCGAACCTCATCGCCTGCGCGCTCCGGCTGTGCCGAAAATTCTGAACCGCTAGGTTTTTCACAGATCGGTCGGACCTGTTTGATTGAGCGGATCCGACCGATCTTTTTTATTGCGGATTCTGCTGGGCTGCCTTTTCAGCATCCTTCTTTCTTTTCTGATCCAACAGATCCTCCATCGAGGTTCCGCGCTCTTCGAGCTTGTTCTCGGTCTCGTTGAGCTTGCTTTTGATCTGGCTGCCAGTTGGTTGAATGATACCGGTCGGCTTGGCACCGCCGATCGGTTCGATGGTTCCCTGTTTCTTCACCTTCTTGTCGTCGCCCTTTTTGCCAGATGATTTGTCCTTGCTCTTGGCGGATGTCTCGGAACCTCTGTTTTTCATGAAATCCGCATATAGCGCGCGCGCGTTGTCATAAGCATTGACCATGATCACGAGGACAATGAGGTGGAACAAGATCGAGAGAAACAGCTTGGTCCGTTTGCTTACTTTTTTCGCCATGATTCCGAAACCATAAGCAGTCTTTTTTGATCTTGAAACCTGTTTTTTGGAAAAGAAAAACCCCCGGCTGGATCAACCGAGGGTTCATATTTGGGAATTATCCTGTGGGGAAAATCACTCGCCCTGTGGAATTTGCAATCCTTCGAGAGGCATCTGGGGCTGTGGCGGCGCATCCTTGATCGCCACCAATTCCATTTCGAAAATCAGGGTCGTGTTCGGTCCAATATCGATGCTGGCGCGGCGCTCACCGTAGGCCATCGAACTAGGAAGATACAATTTCCACTTCGCACCCACAGGCATGCTGGTGAGTGCTTCACGGAAACCGTCCACCACTTGCAGGGACATTTCAACGGGTTGGCCCGGAGGTGAGGCATCGAACTCCGTGCCATCGATCATGGTTCCTTTGTAATTCACCATGAACAGTTTGTTGGCAGGCTTGCCGTCTGCGGGAGCGACGTATTTTTCCTCTCCGCCTTTGGCGAGGACTTCATACTGCAAACCGCTCTCGTTGGTGATGACGCCTTTGCGCTTGCCGTTTTTCTCAAGAAATTCTTTACCTACCTTCAAATTTTCCTCAGCGAGGTTTTTTTCACGGGCTTGGATGAATTCGCTCAATCCCTGCATCGCAGCCTGGAGTTTTTCGATCTCCAGCTCCGGCTTCTTGCCCTTCGCGGCAGCGGTAAAACCTTTCATGAAAAGCTCCATTTCGAAATCCTCGATCTTCACACCGTGTTGACCAAAGTTTTGTGCGAACAGATCTCCGGCGCTGTAGCCAACGGCATAAGAGGAGTCCGCCTTGAGGTCGGTTTTCGCTGGTTTAGCCGCTTCTTCTGCCACAGCCAATGTGCTTGCCGAAAGAGCGATGATCACGCTCTGCGTGGCACGATGTAATAAACGATTTTTCATATGTTTGTAAGTTCGCGGACGCTAAAGCCCGACCCGCCTGCTGTCCAGAACGGGTTTCCGTTCCCGTTTCTTACGAATCCGGCCGGGTCGAAATTGAATTCTTTTGGGATTGGTTTTTTGTCCATCTGTCGCTATTTCCCATACAAACATGAAATTGCCCTTTCTCGCGCTGCTCTTTTTATCCTCCCTGGGTTTTGCTCAAGATGCACCCAAGTCGCAACCCAGCACCCCAAAAAACCAGCCGGAAAAAGTCGTGATCATCCCGATCCGGGATCAGATCGCCCCACCCGAGCTTTTTATCCTGCGACGTGGTTTGAAAACCGCGATCGAGGAAGGAGCCAAGACGGTGATTATCGATATGGAAACTCCCGGTGGCAGACTTGACACCACCTTCGAAATTCTCGAAGCCCTCGACAAGTTTCCCGGAAAAGTCATCACCTACGTCAACAGCGAAGCCATTTCCGCCGGTGCTCTGATCTCCGCAGGAACCGATGAGATCTGGTTCGCACCAAAAGCAATCATTGGCGCAGCTGCTCCTGTCAGCGGCAGCGGCGAGGACATTGACAAAACAATGAAACTAAAAATTGTTAACTATCTGAAAGGCCGTGTTCGGGCCATGTCAGGTGGCGACGAAAATCGTGCTAAGGCAATCTCTGCCATGATCGATGAAGATTTCGAACTGAAAATTGGCGAAGAAATCATCAAGCCGAAGGGCGGACTATTAGTGCTCACGGCCGATGAAGCGATCAAAAAATACGGTAAACCCGCAAAACCCTTGCTTGCCGCCGGCATCTCACCCGACCTTGAATCCCTCACCGACACCCTGTTCGGAAAAGGCAACTACACGGTCACCAAACTCGAAGTCACCTGGGCGGAAAACCTTGCCCAATACATCACTGCGATCGCGCCGATTCTTTTAGCCATCGGTTTGTTGCTGGTATTCATCGAATTCAAAACCCCCGGATTCGGAATGTTCGGAATCGGCGGCGGAATCATCCTCGCCATCGTCTTCTTCGGCCACTACGCAGCTGGGCTCTCGGGACATGAGGCGGCCCTGATTTTCTTCATCGGCTTCGTTCTGGTGATGATCGATCTGTTTTTCCTTCCGGGCTTCTTCATCCTCGCCATCCCGGGTGGTCTGATGATGCTCGGCTCACTGATCTGGGGAATGTCCGACATCTGGCCGGACCAACCCATCACCTTTGACTCCGATCTGCTCTACAAACCCGTCACCAATCTGACGATTGGAATTGTCGGCGCGATAGGCCTGTTTGCCATGCTGCTTCGCTTTATGCCCAAAGGCGGCTTATGGGGAGGAATGGTGCTTGAGTCCGCTGTCGGTGGCGAAAACACCGCTTCGTCGATCGCACGTGACGATACATTGCTCATCGGTGCTACAGGCTACGCCACTACCGCTCTCTTTCCCTCGGGTGAAATCGAAATCAACGGCAAGCGCTACGATGCTCGCACGAACATCGGCACCCTCGACCCCGGAACGGCTGTCAGGGTGACCTCCGTTGGCGAGTTCGAACTTCGCGTGGAAGAAGTCAAACAACTCTAAACTCTGACTTCCATACCTCTTCATTGATATTTGAAATTTGAAAGTTATGTCCCTCGTCATCCTGCTATTTTCCATCGGTCTGATCCTGCTATTTCTCGAAGTCATTATCCCGGGCGGGATTCTCGGCATCACCGGTGCGATCTCCATGTTCATCGGCTGCATTTTCTCTTTCGTTCTTCTTGGCACCACCGAGGGACTGATCGCCATAGGCGTAGCTTTGTTGTTCGGTGTGATCGTTTTCTACATCGAATTCAAAATTTTACCCAAAACCCGATTCGGAAAACGCTTCTTTCTGAAAAATGAAATTTCGGCCTCCTCCAACTCCCTCCAGGAAAATGCACGGGATTTGATTGGCAAAACCGCCACATCCGTCACAGTGCTCTCGCCCACAGGATATGTCATCATCGATGGCAAAACCTTCGAGGCCAGCTCCCAATCCGGACAAATCCCCAAAGATACCGAACTCGAAGTCACCGCAGCTACTCCTTTTCAACTCACCGTAAGAACCAAAGCATAAAACAACCATGATCGACCTACCCACCATCCTCCTCATCGTCCTCGGCATTGTCGGACTCGTCTTTGCATTCATCATCCTGTCCTTCTTCTCCGTCTGGCTGCGCGCCTGGCTCGCAGGAGCCTACGTCGGTTTCTCCGACCTCATTGCCATGCGCCTCCGCCAAGTCCCCTACGGCCCGATCGTTGACTCCCGCATCACTGCGAAAAAAGCAGGCATCGAAATCGACATCAATGAAATCGAAGCTCACTACCTCGCCGGTGGTAACGTTATTCCGACCGTCCAAGCCCTCATTGCCGCTCAAAAAGCAGGCATCGGCTTGAACTGGGACCGCGCCTGCGCCATCGACCTTGCGACTAAAGGTTCCGAGAAATCCGTGGTCGAAGCCGTCCGCACTTCGGTTGACCCGAAAGTGATCGACTGCCCGAACCCCGCCTCCGGCCGCCTTACCATCGATGGTGTTTCCAAAGACGGTATCCAGGTGAAAGTCCGCGCCCGCGTCACCGTCCGCACCAACCTCGACCGCTTCGTCGGTGGTGCCAAGGAAGAGACCATCATCGCCCGTGTCGGTGAAGGTATCGTCACCACCATCGGCTCCGCCGAGAGTTACAAAGTGGTTTTGGAAAGCCCTGACTCCATTTCCAAAGTCGTGCTCGCCCGCGGTCTCGACGTCGGAACTGCATTTGAAATTCTCTCCATCGACATCGCCGATGTGGACGTCGGTGAAAACGTCGGAGCCCAGCTCCAGGAAGCCCAAGCTGAGGCCAACAAAAACATGGCCCAAGCCGAAGCCGAGATCCGCCGCCGCCAGGTCGCCACAGCGGCCCATGTGCACCGGCGAAGTCTGGATG
>CBFGOP010000022.1:0-28303 GCA_965650415.1 uncultured Prosthecobacter sp.
GTCTCTTCTTTCACGTCTTAGGCTACGCTCTTGAGGCACTTGCTTGGATCGTCGGAATTTTTGAGAAACCCAAAAAAGCAAGTCGCTGAATTTTTAAATATGTATTTCAGCAGATTCGCTTCGACTTTTTCTCAACGAGGAAAAACAGAAATAATGCGAAACTACCTAAGATTTTACCGACGATCCAGCTTTCGCAGGCTCACCAAGTCACAAAGATTCGAGTATGATTGAAACAACAATTACAGGGTATGTAGGCAGTGCAAAATTCGTGGCAGCACAGGGGAAACAACCAGTGTTGAACATCAGCCTTGCAGTCAATCGCAAGGTAGGAGAGCGTGAGTTCACTGATTGGGTCAGTGCCAAGGTTTGGGGTGAACGAGCCACAAAACTAAAAGAGCATGTTTCGAAAGGATCTCGTCTATTGCTAAAGGGTCGACCGGAAGCACGCGCCTTCAAGAAAGGTGACGGAACACCCGGGGCGGAACTTATCCTCCATGTGTCGGAACTCGAATTTCTCAGCTCTAAGGCTATGATGAAGGATCCCGAGCTCCAACTAGAAACGGCATAATCGCGGACACAGAATGCAATCAGAAAGGCGGACGGGGAAACCCGTCCGCCTTTTCTTATTTGCTGTCAAAATTGACTAACTTCCAGAAAATCCTCACAAATCACTTAGGATTCGACTGACCTACGGCTTGCGCTCCAAACAAAGACCTGTTTGTAATGTCCCGAATCATTTTAGACCACTCCTCCGGTATGTCAGAAGACCATAAGAAGATCCTACAAACCCAGCTCTGGAATATTGCCAATACCCTGCGGGGAAAGATGGGCGCAGATGAGTTTCGCGACTACATCTTGGGCTTTATCTTCTACAAATACTTGTCCGAACGGATGCACCTCTTCGCGGATGACATCTTAAAGCACGACGGTATAAAGTTCGATGCCATTGATGAGGACACCGCTGATGGTCAGAAATTACTAAATGCCATCCAAAAAGAATCTGTCGGGCGACTCGGCTACTTCCTCAAACCCTCCGAACTCTTCCACAAGATCGCGGAAAAGGGCGCACGGAAGACAGACAACTTCATCCTTGAGGAACTTACCGCCGTCCTCAAGCACATCGAGTCCAGCACTATGGGGCACGATAGTGAAGAAGACTTCGAGGGGCTCTTTGAGGATCTCGACCTCGGTTCATCCAAGCTCGGAAAAACTGAAAGCCAAAAGAACGAGCTTATCGCTAAAGTGCTCGTTCACCTCGACAAGATCGACTTCCGACTCGAAGACACAGAAGCTGACATACTAGGTGATGCCTACGAATACCTCATCGGCCAGTTTGCCAGCGGTGCAGGTAAGAAAGCTGGTGAATTCTACACCCCGCAGGAAGTCAGCACCATCCTTGCGCGCATCGTCACAACAGGGAAAACCAAGCTCAAAAGCGTCTATGATCCCACTTGTGGCTCCGCCTCGCTGCTGTTGCGAGTGGCGAAGGAAGTCCCGGATGTTGGTAAATTCTACGGTCAGGAAATGAACCCGACCACCTACAACCTCGCCCGCATGAACATGATCCTGCACGGCGTCCACTACCAGCGTTTCGACCTGCGCAACGAGGACACCCTGGAGCATCCCGCGCCCGAACACGCCGACCTCCGCTTCGATGCCATCGTCGCCAATCCGCCCTTCTCCGCCAACTGGTCAGCCAGCGCCATTCATGAAAATGACGACCGTTTCAGCGCCTACGGAAAACTCGCCCCCAAGACCAAGGCGGACTTCGCCTTCGTCCAACACATGGTGCATCACCTCGACCACGGCGGCACCATGGCCTGCGTCCTGCCGCACGGCGTCCTCTTTCGCGGCGCGGCGGAGGGTCACATCCGGAAATACCTCATCGACGATTGCAACTACCTCGATGCCGTCATCGGCCTGCCGTCCAATATCTTCTACGGCACCGGCATCCCCACCTGTATCCTCGTCCTGAAAAAGGGACGCGAAAATCCCGAAGACATCCTCTTCATCGACGCCAGCCAAGGCTTCACCAAAGAGGGCAACCAGAACTACCTCAAGCCCGAGCACATCGAGCGCATCGTCAGCACCTACAGGAAACGCAAGAGCATTGAGAAATTCAGCCACGTCGCCGAGTTGAGCGAGGTCGCGGAAAACGACTACAACCTCAACATCCCGCGCTACGTCGATACCTTTGAGGAAGAGGAAGAGGTTGATCTCGCGGATGTATCGGAGAAGCTGACGGTTTTGGAAAATGAGATGGGCGAGACGGACAAAGTCATCGCGGTATTTTGTGAGGAACTGGGAATCAAACCGCCTTTCTGAATGAATGTGACCACCCAAAGAAAACCTGATATTCCAAAGCTTCGCTTCCCCGGATTTAACGGACGTTGGAATCTAGCAAAAGTAAAAACGTTTGCTCCGTTACAGAGAGGGTTTGATCTAACCAATGGTGATACTGTCGCGGGCAAATATCCCGTTGTCTTCTCAAACGGAATTCTTAAAACTCATAATGAACACCGAGCGAAGGGACCTGGTGTGGTAACAGGTCGGTCAGGCACAATCGGAAAGGTAACATTTGTAGAGGGCGATTACTGGCCACACAACACATCCCTTTGGGTTACTGATTTTTCAAAAACGCACGCCAAATTCGTATACTACTTCTACCTTAAATTAGATCTAACTAGATTCAAAGCTGGCTCTACGGTCCCTACTCTGAATCGCAACGATGTTCACGACTACTTAGCCGCAATCCCCTCCATCCCCGAGCAACGGAAGATCGCGGACTTCCTTACGGCGGTGGATAGGAAGATCGGGTATCTGATCCAAAAGAAAGCTCTGCTGGAGGACTACAAGAAAGGCGTGATGCAACAACTCTTCACCCAAGCCATCCGCTTCAAAGACGACCACGGCAATGACTTCCCCGATTGGGAAGACAAAAAGCTGGGGGAGGTGTCGGCCTTCATCAATGGCCGCGCATACAAACAGAATGAACTGCTAAGTGAAGGGATTTATCCGGTCTTGCGGGTAGGAAACTTCTTCACTAATCCGGAATGGTATTATTCCGACTTGGATCTACCCGAGGATAAATACTGCGACACTGGTGATCTTCTTTACGCATGGTCGGCATCGTTTGGACCACGCATCTGGAATGGAGGTAAAGTCATATACCACTACCATATTTGGAAGGTGATACCATCGAAGAAAATCTCGAAGCTATTTCTGTTTCACCTGCTGGATTGGGATGTCGAACGCATCAAGAACGCTCAGGGAAATGGCATTGCAATGATACACGTCACCAAAGGCGCGATAGAGGAAAGGCCGCTCAAGCTTCCGTCCCTCCCCGAACAAACCAAGATCGCCGATTTCCTCTCCTCCCTCGACCGTAAGATCGAAAGCGTCGCCACCCAGATCACGGAGACGCAGACCTTTAAGCGCGGCTTGCTACAGCAGATGTTCATCTAGAAAATCGATTAAGATAATAAAATGGAAAATCCTTCATATGAATTTGAGCTATACCGGCTGCGCTTAGAAAAACCCAGACAGCAAGAGTTGTTCGACGTTTTTCGTGAAAGATCAGATGTGTTGATCGAGGCCATCCACAGCAAGCCAGCGGTAGAATTGCAGCAAACGGTAAAATGGCACATTGGCAATGTTGAAACCTCCGAGGGCGGGTGGATTTATTTTTTTGTGGGTAAAACTTCACTACGAAAAACGGAACATTTTGATGAAGAGTCTCGTAACTTCAAAAACACTCTCGGAGAACATAGTCCTTTCACATATGTAATCCTGAATCCGTTTAACGGTGTGTTTGGGATTGCAAAAAGATCGAAGCTTGCGAGCAAAACACAGACAACCGCGAACAGATTGGAGCGTATTTTGAATTCGAGCAAAGTTGTTTTCGAGTCGAATTATACAGCCGTAATCAAGCATATTTCTGACACACACGGCTTCCGTCAGAAGGTCATGGCTGCAAAAGAAGTAAGACGCTTTACCTTTTGGGTTTCACCAACAAATCCCATAGATATTGATGGCAGATTTCATCAACCCAACAAAGATTTTGTAGACACCAGTGGCGCAGAACAAGGAGTTGTAAGCATCAAAGGTCGGGCGCTTAATAAGGAAATTGTCCTCATGACTGCAAATTCGGTAAACTCTGTCGGCGACGATGCAACCGCCTCCATTCTTCAAGGGACTGGCAAAAAACCTATCACCGTTAGCATTAAAGGAAATCCATCCAAAGTTTCGATTACGGAACAACAAGTGCAGGAAAAATACGCAGAAAATCTCATTGATGAGACATATCTGAAAAATAGCAGCATGGAAGGAGATGAATGATGTTTGAGGATAAAAAGTTCAGCGATCTACGAGATCTAATAGATTTCCTTTACTCTCTTGATGAAGGGTTTGTTTTTCGTGGACAATCTGACTCCTCCTGGGGTCTTCAATCGACCTTAGAAAGGCTGCTAAAGGGGACTAAAAATTTTGCGGAAATAGCCGAAACAACAACGGCGGACATTCTTAAATCGCGTATTCATCATTATTTTCATCGCGATGAAGTGCCATCTTCTTCCCTCGGTTGGTTTTCCATAGCCCAGCATCATGGTGCGCCGACGCGACTACTGGATTTCACCCGATTTCCTCTTGTTGCTCTGTATTTCGCCTCCCGTCACCTCTTCAATCCAAGCTCTGATTTTGCTATCTGGGCAATCAACTTCAGGAGTTTGAATGCTGACTGTGAATCCTTGCTGGGAACTGGCACTAAGATCGATCAAGATCCTGATGGTTTTTTGGACGAATTTGAGCGCACTAAAGCTGATCGCCCTCTGGGGGCTTGGATAGGCGAACCTAGAAAAGTGAACCTCAGACTGGAAAGACAGGGAGGGACATTCCTAATCCCCACTGATCCCACAAAATCGATCGATGAAAGTCTCAATGCCTCATTTTCTAGATCTGAAATTCCAGCGTTCAAGATCTCTATTTCCGCGAGCTTGGCGTATGAAGTTCAGCGTTTTTTGTCGAAATCTGGTGTAACAGCTTCACGGTTATTCGACGGAGTGGATGGCCTAGCTCAGGAGATTTTTGAAGATCTCAATAGAATTATACACAAACCCGTTTGAATTAGATCACCATTCATGTTCACCCAGCCAGAACAAGTCCTAGAGGATAAGCTCGTCGTCCAACTCACAGGCATGGGCTACACCAAGGTGGCTGTGACGGACGAGGTATCCATGCTGGCGAACCTCAAAGCGCAGCTCGGGGCTTTCAACGGGGTGGAATTGACTGACGGTGAATTCAACAAGGTATTACATCACCTGAACAGGAGCGCTGGGGTTTTCAACAAGTCAAAGATTCTTCGGGACAGGATGAAGCTCACCAAGGAAGACGGCGAGATCGTCTGGCTAGAGTTCTTCGATTCTACAAATCCACTGCGAAACCGTTGGCAGGTGACTCAACAGGTGGCAATGGAGGACGGTAAATACAAGAACCGCTACGATGTTACGATCCTCTGCAATGGTCTGCCAGTCGCTCAAATCGAGCTGAAACGTCGAGGACTAGAAATCAAAGAGGCTTTCAACCAAATACAGCGCTACCAGAAGCATAGTTTCTGGAGCGGACAAGGTTTGTTTCATTTCGTCCAACTCTTCGTGATCAGCAATGGAATAAACACGAAGTATTACGCCAACGCCCGTAAACAGTCTTTCAAGCAAACCTTTTACTGGGCGAGCAAGGACAACAAAACAATCCGCGACCTCAAACCTTTTGCCGAGACTTTCCTCAGCCGGGAACACCTCGGAGGGATGATCGGCAAATACACAGTGCTTAACGAGACTGACAAGATCTTGATGGTGCTCCGCCCTTACCAGTTTTACGCAGCAGTGGAGATCGTGGAGCGTGTCCTTCATCCCCCGCAGACCAATCCCAATGGCTATGTCTGGCATACCACTGGTTCAGGTAAGACACTAACCTCCTTCAAAGCCGCACAGATCCTAACCGGACTGTCAGGCGTATCCAAAGTGGTCTTCGTAGTAGACCGAAAGGATCTAGACTACCAGACGATTAAGGAATTCAACGGTTTCAGCAAAGGCAGTGTGGACAGCACCAACAACACCCAGAAATTGGTGGAACAGTTCACCGACGACACCAAGCTTATCGTCACTACGCTGCAAAAGCTCAACACCGCCATTAGCAAGCAGGCTTATCTGGCACAAATGACGAAACTCCGGGACGAGAGAATTATCTTCATCTTTGATGAATGTCATCGCAGCCAGTTCGGCGACACACATAAACGGATCGTAGATTTTTTCCGGAATCACCAGATGTTCGGGTTCACTGGCACGCCCATTTTCGCAGACAACGCAGCGAGCAAGAACGGCAAAAAACACACGACTAAAGATCTTTTTCACAAACAGCTCCATACCTATGTGATCACAGATGCGATTAAGGATGAGAACGTTCTGAAATTCGCCGTGGAATATGTAGGACGCTACAAGAAAAAGGGCGCTACAGAAATAGACATCGAAGTTGAGGGAATTGATACCAAAGAGCTGATGGATTCTCCTCAGCGATTGGAGAAGATAGCCGACTACATTATTGAGCGTCATGCTGTGAAGACTCGCAACAAGGAGTTCACTGCGATGATGTGCGTTAGCTCTGTGGATACGCTAATCAAATACTATGAGCTGTTCGCAGCGAAGAAGAAGGAAGGCAAGCACAAGCTTCGCATCGCCACGATTTTCAGCTATACCAGCAATGAGGAGGACAAGGACGCAGACGGCATCTTGGATGATGACGCCGAGATCATCGGCGGCGAAGGCGGTAATCCACACACTCGTGAGAAGCTGGATGGTTTCATTTCCGATTACAACGCCATGTTCGGAACGAACTACTCCACCAAAGACACCCAGAGTTTCTATAACTACTACCAGGACATCGCCAAGAAGGTGAAAGCTGGAAAGATCGACATCCTACTGGTAGTGAACATGTTCCTAACTGGCTTCGACAGCGTGAGACTGAACACGATGTATGTGGACAAGAACCTCCGTTACCACGGACTCATACAAGCTTATTCACGCACCAACCGCATCCTCAACGAGGTGAAGAGCCAGGGAAATATCGTGGTCTTCCGCAATCTCAAGAAGCGCACCGACGAGGCCATCGCCCTTTTTTCGAACGTAAACGCCAAGGAGGACATCTTTGTTCCTCCCTACGAGGAATATGTGAAGCTCTTCAATGCTGTGGCCATGGATTTGCTGGCACTCGTGCCGACGGTAAAAGAAGTAAAGAATCTCAAAGACGAGGAAGAGGAACTAAAATTCGTTAAACTCTTCCGTGAGCTAATGCGACTGCGTAACATTCTGGAATCTTTCTCAGAGTTCGAGGACGGTGATCTGACACTCCCCGCCCAGCGTTTTACTGACTACCGTAGCGCTTACCTCGATCTCTACGACAAAGTAAAAACCGACGGCACGAAGGAAAAGGCATCTATCCTTGAGGATGTGGACTTCGAACTGGAACTGATTCACAAGGACGTGATCAACGTCCAGTATATCCTCAAGCTCCTCGCTCAGCTCTACGATGCCGAGGAATCGGAACAAAAGGTACTCCGCAAACGCATACTAGACAGCGTCTCCAGCGATCTAGAACTGCGTAGCAAACGTGAGCTAATCGAGAAATTTATCGAACAGAACCTACCCGCCACAGGTAGCGCAGCCGAAATACCTGATTCATTTGAGGATTTCTGGGAAAAGGAACGGGTGAGCGCCTTCGAGAAACTTGTAAGAGAAGAGCAACTTGACGCTGATAAACTCAAGAAGGTGATCGACCGCTACGTCTATACCGGGCAAGAGCCACTGCCCGACCCAGACATCGTTGACCTTATCCAGAAACCCATGGGAATCCTAGAACGAGGTCCGACCAGGAAGCGCGTCCTGGAAAAAGTAGTGGATTACGTAAATACATTCATTCGAGGCGTAGCGGCTTAGTGGACATGGAATCACAAAAGCAACCACGGGCTAACGTATCAAAGTTGCAAATATCAATATGATCCGAAACCTAGTCCTGATTTCGCTATTCTTAATCGTTGCTTGCGGAAAACCAGACCCAGTATGGACAAGCTCAGAAATACGGGAAGCCACAGTCCGCACTGAGCCATTCATCGTGAAAAGTGCTGTGATGATCGAGGCAGATCAAATCGCCTCACTGATCGATCCAAACAAGCTCGCTACACTCAAAGAAAGGGGTGCCAATTCAAGAATCCAGAAAATCACTGCCATTCTATCCACAGCAAAATCCACTGGGAAGCGCCCTGAGGAAATAACCCGGGCAGCCATAGATAAGATTGGCTGGGGCGGATCTCAAAAAGGGGAAGTCACTACCGCCGCTATTCTCCGCAACCTCGACATCGCGGAAAAACTCGGCTGCACCACGCGCGACGATATTGCTGCCATGCGGAAAGGAAAAACCGCTACCGTTCGGCGAGGTCCCTACGCCGGCGACATTTTGTCGGTCGATCATATTATTCCCAGAGCAGTCGTCCCCGAGTTGGACAATGTGATTGCTAACCTTGAGCTGATGCCACTGAGGCTCAACCAGTCCAAGGGTGATGCTATCGGCGACCGCCAACGCGACCTTGCGAGAAAACTTCACGCCGCTGGGTTACTCGCTAATCCTGAAATTTCCGAGTAAACCCGCGGCTACACTTCCACAGGGTACCCAAAGTTGCGGGGTTAGTCCGGCGACAATTCCGGAAAAAATGATCAAAATATAAAAAATATCCAAACGTTCGCCAAAAAGAGAGGATAATTTTCGAGCCATGAGCTCGAATCCGAAAAATAGATCACAGACTACGAGTTTGCCCCTATCTCGGCACGAAGTCGGATTTATTGCCTGCAAAAAAAGGGAAACAGGAATCGAAGTCCGTGAGCTTCGATGGAACTGGCTCCGTATCCGCCAGCTTTTAGATGAGGTTTTCCCCTTGTCTACTGAATGGCAAACAACTGACTCAACAAGAGCAAATAATGATATTCTGTCACTTGCGAAGCAGCTTTATCCTTATCTGCCCAATGGGAAAGGGGCTTTGAGGGCAATTCGCGACAATTCCAGAAGGTATGCCAAAATGGCTGATCGGAGCCGTAAAAAGGAAGCTAGGGAGGCACTGAAGCCCTATAGATGGCAAATAGATGCCCTTGTATTGGCGGCAGGACAGAAGCTTGCGGCTATTTTCTGCGAAGCAAACAGGCAGAATTGGGACCCAAGAGCCTACCAGTTTTTCCAGGAACTTCAGCTAAACCTCGGTAAGATCCGAAGGTTGCACTTTGTAACGCTCACTTTTAGCGGCAATCCGACCTACAAAGAGGTAAGAAAGTTACTCAAGGATTTCACAGGCAACCATCTCTACCGTGGAGGTTTCGAAAGTGTAGAAGTGGTCGCATTCCATCCTGACAGTGACAATCCGGGGCGGCTGCATGTCCATTTGTTAATCTGGAGCAAATACCAAAATAGATCCCTGCAATCGCAAAAAAACGCGATTGATGACATTCGCAAGGCAGTTGCTCGTGCCAAGCGTGGTGTGGGCTTTACGGATTACAAGGCTGTGACTGGGGTGGCTGAAATCCTGAAAGTATCGGCCTACATGGCTCTCAATTATAGCCGAACGCTTAAACAAACGAAGGGGGATAATAACCCGATTCCCAAGGGGGCTCGTGTTATCAGTCCCCCGCAAAACTGTCTTCCCGGAAAAACTTGGGTTAAAGTCAGAAAAACTACTCTCGTAACTCCTGCCAAAACCGCATGGAGAAAGGCAGTTTCTCGCTATGCGGAAGCGAGTGAGCGCACTACCGAAGGTGACCGCCGTTGGATTTGGCGTGAACGCAGACTCATCCGCGAATTCTTGGAGCCTGAGGAATGGTGGGAAAGCAGTTTCACAGGCCTAGACGGTTTCACATACAGGGTTAGAGAGCCTACTCAGGATTATTACGGCAACGAGGTTTATCGGGTTGAAAGCGAAGATGGCCGAAGTTTTTACCTTATGGATGAAGCTCTGGAGGAGTTAGCCGCGCTCCAAGTGGTGGCCAACGCACTTCCCAAAGATAATACCTTGGATTTCACCACGGGAAAAACCGCAAACTGCTATGAAATGCTTGGCATGTATGCGCGAATGTCCAAGCCCGTATATTTTGCAAATACGGAGTAATTTGAAAGCTTTTGACGAACTGGTGTTGGAATAATTACCGACAGTCTATTCGGTCTCCTTGTCGTAGAGGCTTGGATAGATCGGTTCGTCCGTAAGTTTCCTGACCTTAGCCTTCGCCAAATTGATCAAGGTTCGGACATTGTTGATATGTTGCCGAAGCGTCTCCTCTTTGATTCCGTCTTTTCCTTTAGGACGATCTTCTGTGGCGCAATAGCCAATCCATTCATCCAAGGGCGTCCAATTTCCTAAAAATTCGCGAAGAGGGCGCCCTTTGTAAGTTTGAGAATCTAGATACTCATCTTGGATCTTTCGGACAAACTCAACATTTTGCTGTAAGGATACTTTGGCTTTCGTGCCGGCTATTTCGGAACCCCATCGCCGATCGCCAACGGTCAAATTCTTGAGATCGACCTGAGGAATTAGGTTTTCACTCCCTACACGCAGCTTCTTGGCTTTTTTGGTTACATCGCTGATCCTCCTGGCTACCGAGTTGAAGAGAACCACGTATAAATACTCGCTCATCGGGGAGCCCTGACCCGTAGCAGGCAGGCCTTCAGTCGTTGCCTTTTCCAATTGCTCATCGATTTTATCGGGAATAAACGGGGCCTTGGGGGTAGCATCGCTTGAACTTTTGATCAGGCTCATCACACATAACTGTGCGAAATCATGCGCAGCATCAGATTCGTCCAATTGACCACTGGTGATCAATTGATCGAGTTCGTCTTTTCTTTTGCGCCCTCTCAGCAAGCGGGTCGCCATAAGATGGAAGCCATCACGTGAGGCAATAATAAACCTTTCCAATAATTTCTGTCGCTCTGTCTGTGATTCCTCAGGGGTTTGCCTCCATGCAACTAGTGACTCCCCCATCACCCTAATTACATCTTGTAGGGAGTTATTGATTTTAGAGTCAAATGAGTCCAGATCATCAGGTTCTTTTTTCATATAAAGTACCCCAATTTAAAATCAATTCTCGGTCAGCAGGCGACAGAAATCGAAGCTCTATGCGAAAAATAGCAGGCTTGGTATTTGTAAAACCGGTTACTTTTCGGTCGGAATTTGATCCTCCTCGCCCACCAAAAAAGGCATTTCGGTGGCCGATAAAGAAATTTTCAACTTTTTTTGGGGGGATGGTGTGCATTGACATACTTACTCTGTAGATGGAGATAAATCATCGCCACTGCGCTTTAGCGTCATAGATACGCGGTTAACTCGAAATCCCCTTGAAAATAGCCTGCTTTTACTCACCTGCCTTGCAGTCCCGAGTGCAGATGAAATTAATTTCAACTTTTTTTGGGGGATGCGCCGAAATGCGCATACTTACTTTATAGAGAGCGATGAATCGCAACTCAAAACTGCCGGCTATCTTCATTGGATATTTTGCCTGAGCGGTTTCGCCAAGCTCTTTGCGATAATCACGAGCTGATCAGGATCAAAGATCCATTCGGCTGCTAGTCGGGCCGGCATTTCTGCAGGCCTGACGGTTGCATCGCAAACAACAGGACTCATCTGAGTTCCTTATAAAATATCTCGTGGATTCATAAAACGAATCCGCAAGAAAAAACCCAAACCCAAAAAAACAAACGAACCCAACAAGCAATATGAATCCAAATACACAGCCCAACCAAAAACAACCCGACCCAACAAGCAATATGAATCCAGAACCAAATCCAAATCGCACTACTATGAATGGCAAACCTGTTCTCTATCGAGATGCACAATCGATCATCAATGATCAAAATGAAGCATTTCGCGAAAAACTTCTTTGCAGCGGAATAGTGTTCAACGCCGGCGATGCATGCGCTTACCGATGCGCGTTTTGCTATGTCGAATCCATGATGCGTTACTTGGCTCCTCCTATGCTGGAAAAGCATGAATCTCAAACTGGCAAATGCCTCAATTTCGAGGATGTCGTCATTCGTAGAAAAAATTCTGTCGAAGTCTTGCGCAAGCAGTTGCTGAAACGCGACGGAAGTCGCCGCTATCCGGACCCTAAAGACAACCGAGTCGTTTATTCATCCACTACGGTTGACGTTGCGGCCAATATGGAACTTCTTCGGGAAACCGCAGAGCTGTGTAACCTGATTCTGGAGCACACCGGTTGGCAAATCCGATTGCTCTCAAAAAGCCATCTGCTTCACAAGCTGGTTGCCGATGAAATGATTCCCGCGCGCCATCATAAGCGGCTCATTTTCGGATTTTCCACGGGAACCGTTAATGATCGGGTGGCTAGTGCGTTTGAAAAAGGCACGGCCCTAGTCTCCAAGCGGATCGAATCACTCCAATGGTTGCAGGACAACGGTTTCCGCACATTCGGGATGATTTGCCCTAGTCTTCCGCAAGAAGATTACGATCAATTCTCTCGCGAAGTCTGCGAAGCCATCAGGGTGGAAAAATGCGAGCACGTCTGGGCTGAGTCGATTAACGTAAGAGGCGAATCGTTTGTCCGAACCCTCTCGGCACTGCGCAATGCAGGACTTGACGCGGAAGGCGATCGATTGGCCGCTGTTTCGGGAGCGGGGCACGGAAAAGCCTGGGAAGATTACTCACGGAAAACCTTTCTTGCACACACTCGTAACGTGCCACCGGATAAGCTGAGGTTTCTGCAATATATCGACAAAAACACCGCTGATTGGTGGGCGTCTCAACGCAGTAAAGGTGCTGTCCTCCTGGGAAAGACAGCTAAGGCACTGGGTTTAACCGCCATCTGAAAATTAGGACGACTGGATTAAAAAAACACCGAAATATTATGAAACGAAAAAATAAAGATCAAATGGTCACGCTCTGGGACGCATCATCAAACACGTTTACTCAGATTCCCAAATGCGAACTCGCTCCTGGGATGGTGCAATGCAAAATTCAAGGCAGAAAGGGTTTGGTTTGGCGCGAAGCAGTGTCCATCAACTTGAATAACACTCCATACAGACATCCAAAATTTGAAGGCGAGATATGCAAGCTGATTGGATCTCTCAGTATGTCTTTCGCTGAGGTCTATGAACACAGCTATGATTTTTGGGAAGATGGGTTTCGTAAAGATACTAACCCGCTCAAAGAAATCCACATCTGGATGGTTGTCGCACAGGTTTACCATAATTTCGCTGAGGGTCGCTCACTGGCATATAGGAAAGAGCTTTTTCAGCTCGTGTTGCGTTGCACGCTCTCGTCCAAAGTCAACTTGCCAATTGTATTCGACCGCAACCTGCTGTCTGCCGGCGAAGTGGAAGCTATCGCTAATGCTTACTACGGATATTTTCCGGAGAATAGCGTATAGCCTCAGTGATGTAATTGTAGTGTCTTCTGGCGACACCAAGCCATCTGGTTTATTGTTTTCCTTGTCTTAGGCTGCTTCGGCCTCGGAAAGGACTTCGATTTGGTCCGCATGGACAACGAGTTCAGCCGCAGGGGTGCCGTCCTTGCGGCTGTACGGATTGACCTCCGGACGACCAGAAACCGCAACCATGCAACCATTGCTGAGCAACGGTGCGGTTTTCTCGGCCAGATCATGCCAGACTTTGACGCGAATCCAATGAGTGAATTCTTTGCCCATGGCCGTTTTAAGGACCACGTCGATGCGGAGATCCAAGAAAGGGCGCTTGCCTTCGATTTGGATCAGGTTGTGTTGGGCGATTCTCCCAACCAAGTTTGTTTCGATTTTCATAGTAGTATGTCGGTATTTGATTTTCTAAAAGTGAAGGTTGAGGCTGATGCATTTCCTCGGAGGCGGCCTAGCCCTGCACACAGTCAGCCATTCGATTTTGTGGGCGCTGAAGCTCAGGAAAATCGAAACTAAGAAATGGCGGATTTGACAGGGTGCGAACATCCATGATCCGATTTCCAATTTTCCTCGAACGAGGGCAAGCGGAGATTTTAGCTAATTTTAACCGCCCCCAATTTCGACAAATTCATTCAGCTCTGTTGTCTGCCGATCCTTCATGCCATTTTAAATGGAAAACTTTCCAATATCGCGTCTCTTCTTGAAGCTCCAGCTGTTCATAAAAACGAGGAACCGGAAATCCTCCTTACTTTCTTGGTGTCGGGCGATAGAATTGCGGCTGGGGAAAGGTCTTTCCCCACGCTGGAAACCACGGTTTTCCAGCTCCCCATTCTAGCGAAGGGTGCCACCCCTCGCAACGCTCCCCGATCGATGGAAAACTTGCAGGCTGCGTCATCGTCTCGATTCAACCTTAGCGCACGGCTTGCGGTCTGAATCGAGACCATGTCTGGCGACCTCATTCATGCTTTCTGGAAAACTCGGCAGACTCTCGCCTCCGCGTTGCTGTGGCCGAGAGCCAGCCTACAGCAGGAAAAGAAAACTGCTCACACATGAACGGTGGCGATCGCTCGTGCCAGCGCAGCATGTCACGTGCGATGCTGACCCGGAGAAAAGAAAATACTGCAAATCGGCAGTCCAACCCCACCGCTAAGGAGAGGTCTGGACTGCCGATTTGTATTTTCTCGGAGAGATCCAGATCCAGATCAAGAGAGATGATTGAGGCTGATTTACTCGCCTATTGGCCGTTGAACCGCCCTGTTCTCTGTTATGACAGCATAAAATAGCACAAAATTGAGTAATTCCATCTGATCGGCAAAAAATAACTAGGTTTTTCAAAAGGAGAACGGAAAAAACGGATCCTATGAAACTGCATCATAACAATCAGAAGAAAATTGGATTCATCTACCTCGCCGCGCTCGCCATCGGGCTCACTCCAAATAAAGCCAAAGAACTCCTAAAGATCGAAAGCTTTGAAGCGTTGCGAGAGAAATGGGACTACCGGGCACACAATTTGAATATCAAAGAGGCTCGCGCGGCTCTCCTGGCCGCATCATCTCGTCCATCCATTCATTTGAATGAAAAGGAAAACTACCGCCCTTACCAATTCTGCCCCGCGATCCTCGCCTATGTTATTAAAAGGAAGGATCGTGATGAAGTTCGGGAATCCAATCTGAAGAAAATCGCCAAATATTCCGTTGCAATCACCCTTGATGAAGTGACCCGGTTCACAAACGGCCTCTATTGTGGATTCGGGTGTGTTTTGCCCTTGAAAGAAAACTCTCTCCTCATCGAACGAAATGAAAAGGTGATCTGGAGTAAAAACGCATCATTGAAACTGCCCGTTGCTCGCCATGCAACCTTCTCATTTCGACTGATTTCATCTGACGGAGACACGATTGCAAGTGGCGCGATCAAAACCCGCATGGGCGACTGGCTGGGAAAGATCGGGGTTTCTCTTGGTCTTGTGACGGGCGAGCTTACGCCGATCACCCAGACAGCCAGCATGATTCCAGTCTGGCAGCATGAACAAGGAGGAATGACGATCATCGAACTTCGTCTTTTTGGCGTGGGGTTTTCATCTTACTGCGCTACCGCAGATAATTTCCATTTTCACGCACCTTCAAAACAAGAGGCCATCAGGGGACTTCTGCGAAAAATGCGAGCTGCCTACACAAACTTTTAGACAACTCCCGCCAAAGGTCTCGCCGAATGAACAATCCAAATGATCGCAAACAATACCCAATAAAAATCCAATGAAACTAGCGCTCAAAACCACCCGAACCAACGCCGAACTATATCTGCAAATGGAAAGTGAGGCCCACCTTCTCTTCGATAGCGTCAACCCTGCCGCGATCAGATCTTTGTTCGAGGAAGGGTTTCTCGAAACTAAGACCAACCCTGCCAAGAATGTCGAAACCCTCCGTGAAATTCTGGATTTAGCTCTCAAGGCCGAAACAACCCATACTCTATTTCAATCTGTTCGCTTCGATCTGATCCCCAGTAGCTGGAATGCAATTCCCGGCTTTTCTGACCTGCATGCCGAGGTGAAAAATGAAATCGTGATTGCTGGTAAGGAATTGGTTGCGCTACCCAGATATTGGGACGGAATGGTAATGAGGACCAGCTGTGAAGGGGGTACAATCACCGATGAGGGTGAACCTTGTGACCCTGATGACGACGACTTTGACGGTGAGTCGGATAAATGGAATGGTCTAACTTTCGTGCCTGCATAAGTCCATCAGAGCAGACATAGCGCACATCGGGTCGTCTTTCGCCACCCGACTCACTCGGAGATGAATTGGGGGTATGGAAAACCAACTACTCGATGGAATCTGCCAACGTGGCGTGCTCATTTCTACATCCGTGCGTTACTGGCGAGGATGTAAACGCTTGAAAGCCGAAGACCTTGGACTCAAGCCCTCAGATGTCTCTGATCGCCTCATTCGCTTGGGCCAAAAACGGCTCATCCCCAAAGACGCCCTCGCTGACTTTTCTCTGATCGAATCGCGTGCTCACGCTGCGGTCGAAGGGGCTAGTTTTCCGTTTCTGGGGGGCATTGCCCGGTTTGTCCCCAATCCAAAACTTTCATCGACCCTCACCACTCTGGAAAAGCTCCGTGATGAATTCGTCGAAGCCTCTCGCTCCTTTGAGGAAAACTACCCGACCCTTCGTGAAAAAGCCCTCTCCGAATGGCGCGAAGCAGCGCAACACCTCGGAAGCTCCGGAAACGCCGATCGGTTGATCGCGACCATCGAACAGTCTTTTCCTCCAGCAGGAGTCATCAGCCAACGATTCGACTTTTCCTGGCAAGTTTTCCAAATTTCAGCCCCCGAGAGTATCCGTCTCGAAATCGTTGACGGGGTAAGCCAAGTCGAAGCCAATCAGGAAAGGCAACGCATCGCCGCCGAGGCAACCCGTCGAATGCAAAGCGATCTCGATTCGTTCGTTCGGGAATCTATTGCATCGCTTCGCCAGGAAACCGCACGGCTGGCCAGCGAAGTTCTTGCGACCATCGACGGATCGGAAAAGGGAGTCCATCAGCGAACCCTCAACCGAATCGGAACCTTCATCGAAAGTTTCCGTTCTCTCAATTTCGCCGGCGATGCCCAGCTCGAACAGACTCTGGAAAACTTTAGGGAAAGCCTTCTTCGTCGCAGCGCCGAAGAATACCGCAATCAGCCCAGCGCCATGGCCAACCTCACTGATGGCCTGAACCGACTCAGAGAAACCGCCGTTCAGCTCGCCCGCGAAGACGCAAGCGACCTTGTCGCTCGCTTCGGCCAAGTCGGACGCCGCCGCCTCGCCACAGCCATCTGAAATGGAAAACTCGGCAAACCGGAAAACTTTTCTCAACAACCATCACCCCACAATCGAACATGTCTCACTTCACCACCATCCAGACCCAGATTCGCGACTTAGAAGCACTGGCCGACGCCTCCCAAGAAATGGGTTTTCTTTTCCTCTCCGACACCCACTGCCGTGGCTACGCCGGAATGAACCGGCAAGCACCTCATGTCATCCGGCTCAAAGGCCCCTATGACATCGCTGTTGAGCCCTCTCAGGAAAACCCTGAAACCTACGGGCTGACCACCGACTGGTGGGATGGCCACGTTGCCCGCGAAGTCGGAGAAAACTTTGGCCGGTTGCTCCAAACCTACGGCATCCATAAAACGACTCGGGAAGCGAGGCTGCGTGGACTACGGGTCAACCGACGACAGGAAAACGACGGCAGCATTCTTCTCACTTTGGAAGGAGGTGCGCTGTGAGCAGGAAAATCCATGTCCGTATCACCCCCGCCGGCGAAATCACGGTAGAAGCTGAAGGCTTCAAGGGAAAAGGCTGCGAAGCCGCCACCAAGGCTATTGAGGATGCTCTAGGAAAACCCGGAACTCGAACTCGGAAACCCGAATTTTGGAGGCAGGAAAACTCAGCAAAGAACCACCAAAAGCTAGGAGGTGGAGACTGATGAAAACCACCCTCCGCTTCGACCCGACAGGAACAATCGATTGCCTCTATACCGAGGCCATCGACCTCCGCGAAATCGGAAAACTCCGGATCACCCGAGCCACCGACATCCGCTTCAATACCGCCTCTCAGGAATGGGACGTGCACGAATACTCCACAGGAAAAGTGCTCTTTTCCAACCCCTCCCGAACCGAATGCCTCACCTGGGAAAACCAAAACCTGCAACCGAAATGAACCTTTCCACTTATCTACGCGCCGGTTACCCCGGCATCGCCATCATCACCGCAGAGGAAAACCGTGCTGAAGCTGAAATCGCCGCAGTTTGCCGGCAAAATGATCGCCAGCTTCACGCGTGGTCATCGACCGAGGGACTCGTAGACATCCAAGAGGGTCGCGCCCAGCCGATTGCAGACCCACTCGATGCACTGCAACAACTCAATAGCCTGTTTTCCCAGCGGGAACCTCAAACCGTTGTGCTGCTTCGTGATCTGCAACTGCACATGGACCACAGCGATCCCATGTTGACCCGCCGTATCAAGGATACGCTAAGGTTGGCCAAAACCAACGGTCACACTCTGATCTTGCTCGGCTGCCGGATAAGCCTCCCACCTGAGCTCGAACACGAAATCACACGTATCGACATGGCTCTCCCAGGAAAACCCGAACTGTCCGCGGTTCTCGACGGCATCATCGCTTCTGGTGGAATTCTCGAACCCAAAGCAGAAACACGGGAAGCTGCTCTGCAAAGCGCACTTGGGCTGACCACTACTGAAGCAGAAAATGCCTTCGCTCTCTCCATCGTGGAAACTCAGGGAATTTCCCCGTCAGTGATCGCTCGGGAAAAAGCACGAACCTTGAAGAAAAGTGGGCTGGTTGAAATTGTGGAAAACACAACTTCGCTCGAACAAGTTGGTGGACTGGAAAACCTCAAAGCATGGTTGACCCGCCGCGCCGGTGCATTTTCCGAATCCGCAAAATCTTACGGCCTACCCGCCCCGAAAGGCCTGCTTATTGTCGGCATCCCTGGAACAGGAAAATCCCTGACCGCCAAAGCCACAGCCAGCGCGTTCGGCCTGCCGCTGTTGCGGCTCGACATGGGTCGGGTGTTCGGTGGCATCGTCGGCCAATCTGAAGCCAACCTCCGCGCCGTCATCCAAACCGCCGAGGCCATCGCCCCCTGTGTTCTCTGGATTGACGAAATCGAAAAAGGGTTTTCCGGAAGTTCTTCCAGCGGAAGCACGGATGGGGGAACCTCAGCCCGCGTATTCGGAAGTTTTCTTTCTTGGATGCAAGAAAAGGAAAAGCCCGTGTTCGTCGTGGCCACGGCCAACGATGTCTCCAAACTTCCACCGGAGTTTTTGCGGAAGGGACGCTTCGATGAACTTTTCTTCGTCGATCTTCCCGATATTGAGGAGCGCCAACAGATCTGGAAAATCGTCATCGCTCGGCATGGAAGAAAACCCGGCGACTATGACACGACCGTTCTCTCCGATTCCTGCAACCAGTTCACAGGAGCCGAAATCGAAGCCGTGTTCATCGACGCTATGCACGAAGCTTTTACGGAAAACCGCGAACCATCGGTGACGGATATTTGTGAAGCCATGACCAACACGATCCCACTTGCCCAACTCATGGACGGCCAGATCAACACCCTAAGAACATGGGCGAAGGGGCGTGCACGACCTGCTGAAGGAAAACCCGACAAACACGGAAATGGAAAACCTGCCGGCAAAACACCGACCGCTCCTCGAAGTCGTCGAATCGCCGGACTGAACTAATAAAGTGATATGTTTTTTACAATAAACATTTTATTTACACTCACTAGAAAACTCCAGTGAGTAGCTGCTTTGAATTTTCGCGAATTTGGATTATTACCTCCTCATACGGGATATTCCAAAGCTCTCCCAATGCCGAAATAGCCCGAGATGTTTCACCCGGCCATAACGGACGAGAAACACTTCCGCAAAAAGGGCCGTCCGTTTCGGTAAGAATTCGATCTCTCGGTATGGCCTTGATCCATTGCCGTCCCGAGCTGGAAAGAACAGCCAAATTATTGACGCTGAAATAGCCGCCAAGCTTCACCGCACGCAATGCTTGGTTGGGTGTTCCTGCGAACCAATGAAAAATCGGATGACCTACAGGCTTATTTTCTTCCAAGATATTCAAAACCTGTGCAACTGCTCCACGCGAATGAATGCTAACAATTTTACCCCCTGTAGTATGGCACTGTCGGACGATGGAAATGAATACCCTAATTTGATCTGCAAGACTTGCCTTGTGAGCTGAACTGCCATCGAGCCCAACTTCTCCGACAAAAACTTCATTTTCTATCTGATCCAAGAGTAACGGAAGTTCGCCTCTGCGTGTGGACACAAGTTCAGGATGTAATCCGCAACCGATCCGAACGCTGGGGAAACTGGCAAAACGCGATTTATTTCCGGCTACCGCGAGAGGGGTAGTCGTGACAGCAAAAATAAATTCTGCCGCTTCAATTCGGGTTAGAAGTGCTTCCCCGGGGCGATAAAGATCAAGATGACAATGGAAATCAAACACGTCAGGAAAACTTTCCGAAAAATCTTCCGAGCTCAACTATCGATCTATCAAGCATCGAGACACAGGACGGCACGTCGGAAATCAGCACGGTGCTGACGCTCGATCCAGCCCACCTCTCTACGCCAACCTTCCTCACTCTCGCGACAGCCATTTTTACTCCTAACACGTCGGAAAACTTTGCATGGTGACTGTCGTCCTGACCTAGATCTTTAAATCGGTATTCGGTTTTATCATTTCTGTAGCACGCACTGATCGCAGTCCTTCGTATAATACAAGGAACACAACGCCCACAGTGAGTATAGGTTCGTGCGTAGCGACCACAACTGGTTGAACTAAAGATCAACCGGTCAAGCAGCTTTTTGTTTCCACAACCCTTGATCATCTCCGCCTTAGTCATCCATTGATAAGGATTTCGAAGTTCCACTTTCAACCCAACCTGGTCGAGTATGGCTTGGATCATCTTCATAAAATACGGATGGGTGGTTTTGGTGCTGTGACTGCCAAGCCTAGTCGGGGTGAGAGGAACGTTCACGGAAATGAAGCCATTCTCAGGCACAACAAGTGGTAATTTCTGTGATTTATTTAGTGTCGCGTATTTCGCTGTCCCACACGCAGCAACTATACCCATCGCCAGAAAAAGAATAGAACGTGAGCGGTGAGATGTGTCTGCCTTCATTCCTTTTGGGAGATGAACGGTTTCTCCAAACTGGAAATGGCTTCGGTCATTTTCGGAAATCATCCGTGCGTAATGGACCTGCTTTGAAGAGTCGCCCCTTGCTGTCTGGCTTACAAAATATGGAAGGAGATTTTGGGACTTCAGATCAATGGCTCCTATCAAGCTGTCCAAGCCTCCAGACAATAGGGAAATGCAATCGTGAGGTAGGCGCTTAGGGGAATCGGGTTGAGGGCGCACGGCGAGTCCTTTGGAAAATTTTAAATGCCAATGGTCTCCTGTCAGGAACCCAAGGGCTTTTGTCAACAAGGGGCTCACATCTTTCCATACCTTAGGATTCAAAACATCGACATCAAGATTGATAACCCTTGTCCAACCGTCTGGGGACTGCGATCGCTGGACTGCTTGATCCGCTGCAACCACTCCTGCTGCAATCACGGCGAAATCCCAAGCCAAAGGATCTATTGGAAAGCCTGATTTTCTCAAGGTTTGCACCCAATTAGTACCTACTGATCCAATTTCAGGGAACTGGGAAGATCCTGAAGCAATGAGCATCCGGCAGTTTGCTTGCTTGCAATTCTGGAGTGTTAACTCGTTGTCACTGATTTTAATTTTCATTGGATATATCCCTCAAAGATGGAAAACGTTTTTGCAATAACGCTGTTAGAGATTCCCGCCGCTTCCTTAGAACTAGTGGGCCTAGTCTCAAAAGTGGCATAGGCGCGCCCTACTTCTGCTTTGATATAGTCAAGAACATCGTTTGCTCTTTCTACCCCTTCTGATCCGCCTTTTGCCAAGAGGGTTTCCCCAACCTCCAACATAAAATGGGAATATATTTCATGCGCGATGAATGAGGAAATAAGGGTATCAAACTGCTCTTCATTAAGGCTATCCAACGATGCATCCTCATGGATTTCGAGCATGTCGCCAATAGCTTGATTGAGAGACTCACGGACGGATTCTGTGTCTTGAGATCCATCGACTGGCTGGATGGCCTCTATGATCCGATCTTTAGCCTCCCGCACAGAACAATTCCTGAGATCCTTCGGACTGAGGCCAGACTTGTCGGTGGTGTTACTTCGCAGCGAAGAAAGAACCTCATACGTACGACCAGCAGCCATCGACGATCCGCCCAAGCGTTTGGCGGCTCCACCAGATCCACCCATTCCTTTGGATGCGAAATGTCCCAACGCTGACTTCAATGCCCCATTAGAGCCCGTTGAACCAAACTTGCCGATTGATCCGCGAGTCGCTCCATATCGTCCCCGAGGAGCGATCTCTGGAACTGGCTTATTTGACGCTTCACAGTCCTTTTTTAAATTCTTATCTTTTTCGTCCGCCGGATTCTTCTGGGAATCTTTGTCAGGTTTCGCATCATCTTCCGGTGCTTTCTCTGGAGGCGCTGGAAGAGGCGAAACATCCGGCACCCAATCTGGAACCAATGGACGCCCCGATGGACTACCTTTACTGCCTGCTGAAGTTCCCATTTATTTTTTCTCGATTGCAGTTTTGAAGGGAAGCGGAATTCCCGGAAGTTTGGCCAGTGCAGGTATCAGCCTAGATGCGATAGGCTGATCTTGGAGCAGTGGGACGATATTGGGCTTAAATCCTGCTGGAGGCAAGGACAGGAAAAGATTTATAATTCTGTCGGAGGCCTCGGGAAAATCTTTGGCTATAGCCAGAAGTGCATAAAGCTCTGGCGGAGTTCCCCAGTTAGAGACTCCTTTTGCCTTTGATATTACCGAGTCCAAGATCAGGGTTTTATCTAACTGACCGAGTGCCGAATAACGGTCCAACAGTGCAGCGGGACATTTTGATTTCAACTTGAGCATTCCATCCCCGACCATCCGCGCATCACGTGACATGACATCCGAAGCTGTCATTAACGGATGGGTGTCGCGGCTTACATAAACAGCAGCCCTCAAATCAACACCAGCCAATGGCGGCGAAAGCGTGAGCCAGTCGAGGACAAACTCGCTGTCCTTTTTCCAAGGATCAGGAAGATCTTCTCCTTTCCCTTCTTGAGCCCCAGCTTCAAGGGCTTTCAATTCGTCCACAACACCCGATTCACTGCTATTTACTCTTCTGATAAGATAGTTGAAAGAAGCTGCGGAGCAGCACCGCTCAAAGAGTAAAATTTTAGCCAGTGTCGCCTCTTCGACCGTAATACCTTCGCTTCGAGCGATTTTCTGTCGTATCCAAATGGTATTCAAGAAGCGTTTGATGAGTCGGGGGTTCCCTGAAATCTTCGCAGATGCAGCCATCAATGGAGCTATGCGATCTGCGAGTTCAAGCTGTGATACGAGTTCTGGTGGGCAGCTGCCCAACGACTTGATTACTTGCTCTCGGTCAATCCTATTGCCCTTCCAAGTTTCCTTGAGCATTTTGGAGACAAGGGCTCGCGCACTAGCTCTTATATCTTCTGCAATTTCACTGTTCTCGATGTATAGGGAGAAAAGATAAGCCCTAATGTCTTGAGTTCCCAACGGAGGAACCCTGATTGGAACTTGGATGAGTTTGTCAAAATAGTTGATTACTAGATCATCATCCAGCGATAGCCCATCGAAATGCTTCGCGACGGCTTTGCGGATCATGAGGTCATCTGCGGCAATAACAAACGCTGTATTCTTGATCATAAGAAACAGACGGATTGCTTCAAGAGTTGGGATCAGTGTGGCTGGCAGGCAGCGATCAAGGTCGTCAACGAAGACGACGAGCTTAACATTCGCTTCTTCCAGTACGCTCTCAAACTGGTCTCGTAGGAGTTGGATCTCTTTGGGCGGATTAATGACTTTTGGCGGGCGGAGCAGACCTTTCCCATTTTCAACTACATCTCTAAATGATTCTTCTCCCTCGGCAATATCATCTTTGGTTGCAGATCCACGAAAAAGCTCTCTTCCCGTCCTCACTACTTCGCCTATTGCCCCGACGGGGGGAAGTCCTGCTGCTACGGATACTGCGCTCGACGCGAATAATCCCACACATCGCCACACATCGATGCGGTCCATGAACTCTTTGGCTTTCTCCAGAGGCTTCTTTTTCTCTTTTTGGTCTTCAAGTATGGTCCGGGCAATCACCTCCAACAATGCGGCTCGTGCGTCGTCGAAACCTTGGTAAAGCCAGGCATTGTACCGGACGAAAAGGTAGGAGGTATCCCCAGCATGTGCGCGAAGAGATTTTTCGACGAGATTGACCATAGAAGATTTTCCTACTCCCCAGGATCCGCAGATGCCCATGGAAAGAGGCACTCCCTTTGAACCCTCAATAATAGACGCGGCCGTTTCCGCCACTGTCTTAAAATTGAGAAAATCTTCATCCGCGTCGACATCACTCCACATGATTACCATTAGATGATGGCTCCTTATGTTGTCCAGATAATTTCTGCCTAAAATTCTCAAATACCTCAGCACTGCAACCTTTCGGTGCTTGCTCGGAGAACAAACCAAAATTACATGAATCCAGAACTGTCGTTAAAGTTGCAGAAGAAATATCCGTTCATTTTTCGTAACCACCCTGACATTGGGATTGGTGACGGGTGGTATGGCATTATTGATGCCGCATGTGCCGCCATGACCGAAGCCTACTCGACTTGTATTCATGTCGACGCGGAGCGCGCCAGAGAATTAAAAATCAAACCTCAAACTGATCCAAATGGGAGTGAATTTTTCCTTTTTCGCATCGAGTGTCCGCAAGTTGTCGCGGTTCAAATCAAAGAAAAATTCGGAACTCTCCGATTTTACTTCCGACTCGTTTTTGAAGAGCGATTTGCAGAGTTAGCATCTGGAAAAAACCCAATGCCCGAGGCAACCCGTATCTTGCACGGATACCACAGCTTTGTAGATGGCATTGTTCAAATGGCGGAAATCCTTTCCGCTCGCACTTGTGAGGAAACCGGAAAAGAAGGTGTGTTGCACATCTCTGGGGGATCACTCAAAAATGGATGGTGGCGAACTCTCAACCGAGATTTCGCCAAATCCGATCTTCACTGCCGCCAACGCAATTATGTGCCCGTGACAGATCTCCCTAACTCAGAAGAATGAACTTGCTCATCCCTCTCTTTCCTCTTGGCCGAATCTACGCCACCGCCGCAGTCGCTAGTTGGGCCGATCAGGAAAAGATCGACCTTTCCAGCTACCTGCGCCGCCATCACTGCGGTGACTGGGGCGCCCTCGAATCGGAGGATAAAGCTGCCAACGATCATGCTCTCAAGCATGCATCACGAATCCTTTCCTCTTACCAAATCGGAAAACGGAAAGTTTTCTTCATCACTGAGGCTGATCGCTCCAAAACGACAGTCCTTTTCGCCGATGAATATTGACGAGAAAACTCGAAATCTTTCGCGGCAGAGATGCCAAAATCGCGTAAGTCATTGATTATCAATGGTAAAATAATTTCAATCTCACATTGTCTAATCATTAAATCGAAGGGACAAAACGGCATGAATGAAGCCGTCCGTCAACTTAGCACCAGCCAACTCCAATCCGGAGATGGAAGGCTGCGCTCCCGGAGGTTCAATTAAGACCCTGATTGAAGCAGCTCGCCGTCAGGAAAATTTGATCGAAGCGCTGGTTGCCGCTGTGGATTCCGGAAATGAGTCCGCAATTCTCCTCTCGGCCAGAAATCTTGCCGGCAATCGCCGCAAGGACACGCCGCCACCTGCAGGAAAACCCGGGAGGAAGAAGAAAGTTTCCGATCTGTAACCATCAACACCCAATCGCAATCCATAGAAATGAAAACCACAAATACACTCCCGAAAGTTATCGCCCTGCTACGGGTAACAACTGAAGAGCAGGCTGCTGACGACAAATCAGAACTCGCACGTCAGCAAACTGTGATCGACCGTGCGGTTGTCGCCAATAACCTTGATCTGATCCGTACGGTCACTTTGGTCGATGTCTCCAAAAACAACGTTTTCTTCAACGCAGATTTACAAGGCGTCCTACTGGCTGTTCAGAACCGCGAGATTGATGGCGTGGTTGTCGCCGACCAGAACCTATTTGTATTCTCACAAACCCAAGCCACTATCGCCGCCCTAGATGTCTTCATAAAAGCCAGCGCTAAACTCTATACAGGCGAAGTAATCCACGATTTCGGCACCAGCGCTGGGATCTTCGGTTCCCACATTTCCTTAATTGTCGCCGGCTTGGAACAGCGAAAGATCAGAGAGCGCATACAGAGAGGAAAAGAAATAAAGCGTAAGGCTGGTGAATGCCCATCCTCCAATATCACACTGCCACAGGGAGTCAGATATGACCGCCAAGCCAAAAGCTGGAGCTATACTAAAGTGGTAGCACCCATCCAGGAGGCATTTCGTCTGATCGACGAGGAGGGTATGTCATGCATATCCAAAGTGGCTCGGACTGTCGGAATCGCCAGAACCACACTCTTCAACCTACTTCGTAATCCGATCTACATGGGTTGGAGAGTCTACTCTCAGTCAAAACACTCCAGAGAAGAACCCATTCGTGTGAGAGTCATCAACGAGCCCGCCGTCTGGCCGGAACGATTCGCCCGGGTTCAGTCCATTCTGGATCAGAAAAGGATCAAACAAAACAACTCTAATAGCTCTAAGCCAAATAATCATTGATGAATGGAAAGAACCAACCGCGCGTCATAGCTTTGCTGCGCGTATCAACCGAGGAGCAGGCTGCTGACGACCGAGCCGGACTCGCACGTCAGCAAACCGTGATCGACCGTACGGTCGTCGCCAATAACCTTAATGTGATCCGTACGGTCACTTTGGTCGATGTCTCCGGAAACAACGTTCTCTTCAACCCAGAGTTCCAAGGTATCTTGCAGGCTGTTCAGACCCGCGAAGTTGATGGCGTGGTTGTCGCAGACCAAGACCGATTCGTCCGAGCAGACGACCTAGCCGCACTAGCTGCCCTCGATGTACTCAAGAAAGCCAAAGCCAAACTTTACACGGGTGGAACAATTCACGATTACAGCACCAATGCTGGAATTTTTCAGTCGCATATTTCCGCAATCGTCGCCGGCCTAGAGCTGCGAACGATCAAAGAACGCATGCAGGGAGGGAAAGAAGAAAAGCGATTGGCCGGAAAATGTCCGGGGTCAAGGATTACGCTTCCTCGCGGAGTCGCATACGACCGCAAAGCCGAAAAGTGGTTCTACAACGATGATGTTGCTTCCGTGGTGGAAGCCTTTCGATTGATCGACGAGCAAGGCATGACATGCATTTCTGCCGTCGCAAGAGAGGTCGGTATTCAAAACCGCACTCTCCACAATCTGCTCAGAAATCCGATCTACATCGGATGGAAGGTTTACGATAAAAAACGCGGAGATGAAAAGTATTACCGCGCTGACGGTAAACAAACCGATCGAAAAAAGGTTGAACGCGACGAACCCATCCGAGTGAAGGTGATCGAAGAACCCGCCGTGAGCGAAGAACGCTTCAAACGAGTTCAGTCTCTTCTCGACAATAGTGGCACGAAATGGAGAAGCCAACGTCAGACCAAAGAGATCAATCTCGGAACCGCTATTGCCGTATGCGGTCACTGTGGACGCCGCCTTTACCCCTCATCTGGAAAACGCAAGGAAGGCAGCCGTGTCGGATACTACTACTGCTCCGCAAACGATTACTTAAACCGCAGGAAAGGAATGAAGTGCCAACAGCCAAACATTCCCAAGCCGCTACTCGAAACAACGCTCATCAAATTTGCAGCCGAACATCTCGCATCTGAAGAAGTTATCGGTAAGCTCGCTGCAAAACTCCGCGCACCTGCCGAGGCATCCACCCGCCCAGCTTTGGAGAAAAAACTGGCCGACATCGACCGCAGAAAAAAACGACTACTTGAAGGCTACGAGGCTGGAGCTATCGAACTAGCCGACCTGAAATCTAGAAAAGCAGAACTCGAAAACGAGGCCGGAACACTCACCCGCCTAATCCAATCAGAAATCGAGCGAACCCGCATCCGTGAACAAGCCGACGACTCCCTCAATCTTCTGGTAACCGCATGCATCGGATTCGCAAAACTCACAAACAAAGCCGAACAGCGCGACGCGCTTCGGGGGCTTTTCTCGAAGGTTGCCTTTGAAAACGAGACAATCGTTGGCTGCGAACTATTGATCCCAGGCATACGTCCTGTTTGCAGCACCGAAATTGGAATCCATTCGGACAAGGGTTCAT